>JALZID010000046.1 GCA_030860485.1 Pseudomonadota bacterium
AGGCTGGCCATGCATCGTCATCGACTCCGCTCTTCAGTGTCTCGCTACCTGCACATTATCCCTTAGCCATGACTCGCTGTAAACCACAATTCGCCGTGACAAAGACAATTTTTAGAGGTGCCCATAAGAGATAGGGAAGAGCGCCGAGTCGCGCGCCGTTCCCCGCCCAGCCACGGTAGGACCCCGCAAGCGGCCGGCGGCGCGGCGGCCTATGGGCCGGTGCGTGGTCATGCGGATCCGGCGGGTGGGCTCCCCCTCCTCGCGTTAGCGTTTGCCGGGGGCAGCGGCACCCTGGCGCTCGGCGAACGCCTCTTCGAGGTCACCGTCGTAGACCTCTTGACTACCGTCGTTGATCTCGCGGAGGGTGTAGCCCTCCTTGATATCGATGATGGCGTCGCGCTGAGCTAAGGCGTGGCGCCACTTACCGTCCTCGACGTACCACCAGCGCTGCTCGTGAGGGTTCTCGACATAATGACCGTCCTCGACAAATCCGTAGTAACCGCCGTCGCGCTCCTCGACGATGGCGACGGGCTTGCCGTCGATGTAAGCGATGGTGTAATCCGTGTCCGCCTGGACACGGGAGACGATTTCCAAACGGGGCTGGTTCTCAGCCGCCTCCCGCGCAGCGACGTCGGCGAGGTATTCCTGTAGTACCTCGGGGCTACTGCCACCGCGCCTGTCGCCGTCCGGGGCATCATCAGATTCTATCCACATCCACGCACCGACAACCCCGGAAACCGACTCCAGGATTTCTCGGCAGTTGTTGCCGCTCAGGCCGGCCGAACGGCCGAACGTAACGGCCGCCGCGTCGATGGTTGGTGCCTCGATCTCGACGGCCAATGCGTCAGTTTTTATGGTGTATGTATACATCTTATCGTCCTCTAAACTAACGATATCGAATCAACGTCTTCACCATCTTCCTGCCCGGCTCGATGACCTGACGGGCCTCGGCTGCCCCGTGCCAGTTCCGACCACCACGCTCGCGAGGACGAGGGCAATCAACACGCGAGAAAGCATGCGAATCCTTACTGGTCTTCCGCCTCTCCCGCTTGCGGGAGAGGGTGGGGGTGAGGGCTCTACTTCTGCAGCTCCAACAGCGCCAGCTTGACATCCTGCAGCCGCGGCCGCTCCTTGCCCGGCATGTTCTCGGCCTCCGCTTGCGACAGGAGCTGGGCATCGAGGGCCCAAGACTCGAGAATCTTCTGTTTCTCTTCTTGCGTGAAGCGGACGTCGTTAACGACGTCCATCGGAGACGCGAAGAAGTCCCACGGGTCATTCATGACCGCGCCAACGTCAGGTTTTCTGTTCGTGTTATCCATATGCGCTCGAATTTATCTGAGTCCGGCACGCGCGACGCTGCCTAAGCCCTGCCTTGCCTGTCTACAGCAACTAGTCGAATCGTATATGCATCAATAAGCATCACTACCAATAGCCAGACCAGCAGCCAGATAAACGAACCGGCAAAGAGAAATAGTCCAGTAAAAAACAAAACAGCAATAATGAAGAACTGGCGATCGATTTGCCTATTCAAAAACGTCCCGCACTTGTCGCACTTTAGGGGCGCCCAGCGACTTATGAGCCACACCTTAAATGGAGATATATGATTATCGCATTTTGGACATTGCATAAGAAACGCATCCTTTTTTGAGTAAAGTTTTACGCACAACTCTATGGAGTCCATGGAAGGATAGGAACTCCAACCGTATGAGTGGATAGCTCAAGCAATTGAAGCTCCTATCCTTCGCTCAGTAGAGCCCCGGCGGGCCTGGTCCACGGCGGATCGGGCGGGTATCTGCCCCTACGGGATGACCCCACAAGCGATGCGCGCTCCGCCACCGCCGAGCGTCTCCGGCTGGTCGGAATAGTTGTCGCCTCCGGCATGGATCATGAGCGCGCGGCCCGTGAGATCGCCTAGCTTGAGCCTCGGAGCCACGACCGGGGCCGTCGCCTTTCCGCCCTCGTCCACCGTGAGCAACGGCAGATCGCCCAGATGCCCGCTGCCCTGCGGTCCCTCGTGGCGTCCTGTGCCCGCGGGGTCATGATGTCCCCCCGCCGAGAGGCCGGCCTGGATGTTCCCGTCCTTCTCGCCGGGCTCGCAGCTCGGATTTTCGTGCACATGGAAGCCGTGCGGACCGGGCGGCAGCTCGCCGAGCGCGGGCCGCAGCTCCAGACCCCCGGCGCTGTCCGCGGCCGTGACCGTGCCGATCACCGCGCCGATCCCGTCCTTGTCGATCCGGTGCATCTCGATGACGACCCCTTCCTTGCCACAGGCCGCCGTGACGAGGAGCGCCGCAAGGGCGGCGAGCAGGCGATGGTTCATGGTGTAGTGTCCCCTCGATTATGGAGCCGGCAGGGCTCAGCGGCACCCGCGCCGCGCAAGCCGCTCGGTCAGAGTATGACATCACTCCCCGCCCCGGGCCAAGCCATGGGCCGGGGCTCACTAGGCGCGGGCATCCGGAGCCTCCCATCCGGCCGGATGACCGCCCCGTTCAGCATGGGGTTCTCACACACGTGGAGAAGCGGGATGCGGCTCCGCGGGGTCGCCGAGCCGCTGCAGGAAGGGGAGCTAGGCGATGCGCCCTTTCCTGCGCCTCTTGCGTCATGCGCGCGGCCACCGGCGTGTCAATCTCAAAGACCCCCAGGCGATCAAAGACAAAAAGGGGCCAGATCGACAGCGCTGTTCGCGATGCTCGGCCGGCCCAGGAGGCTGAGCATTCACGACTTATCAGCCTTGATGGCAATCGACGCCCGAATCTCGCGCAACTTTGCCTTGACCGCCGCTGCGTTCGCGGGTCCTATTCGGATCAGCGTTTTCTGGCCCCAGGAACGTTTTTCCAATTCTGGATCGGCGAACTGGTAGAGCACCTTTGGCCAGATGAGCTCGATGGGCTCGCTGATGTCGGGCGTTTCCAACAAATGGTCGATGATCTGGATCAGGCGGTCGTTGAAGTAGCGGCCCGGATAGCCCAGGTCTTCGTAGGCATTCTGAAAGAGCGGGTAGTATCGCAGGTACAAATCCGCGAACTGTTTAGCATCTATGGCTCGCAGTGCCGAGATATAAGGCTCATAGCGCTTCGTGTTATCCGGACTCAAGATGATTTTGCCGTCCTTGGCGTTGACCGTCGGCAGCCCAGGGACATGCTTCATGGGGCGGAAGTGTAGCGGCACGGGGCCGCGATCCAAGCTGTCAATCGTCGCGACCAAATGTCGAATGATCTCTGTCGGGACAAGAAAGGCCTCAACGGGTGCCTTGCCGAAGCTTTTCTCCATAGCGTCCCGCACGGCCTCGTCGCTCTCGTGCAGCGCGGGCAGCGGCGGCGCCTCCTCCGGCGCTTCGATCGTCGGAACGGGGTATTGGACCTCCGGTTGGGCGGTTTCTGGCGCCGGCGCTGCCGGCTCGGGTGGCGGAGGGGTCGCGGTCTGCGGTGGTTGCTGACTTTGCTTGTAATAAAAAACGGCCGCAGCGGCAGCGAGCATCGCCACAATCGCCAGGACAATCCATCTCGTTGTCGTCATGCGCCTTCGCCCGGACTGGGTTTAATTTTGGCCTTCGACAAATCAATCCGACCTGTCTCTAGCATTGTCGTTCGGTTTGCGACTATTGCCTGTCTTGTCATATCATTCGGGGCGAGCGCCGGATCCGATCGGGAAGTCACGTCCCTGTGTCTGGATAGATGCGCGCCGTCCATCGCCGGCCTCGATGCGGGGGCGAAGCCCCATGCGTACTAACACAGCACGATCATCTCCTTGATGGCCGCCCGGGCCTCATCTTCGCTCCCCTTTGATGAGCGCGCCACTCGGGCCCGGATCCCCGGAACTGTCTACTTACTTGGGCATCAGGTGCCCTGGCAAAGGTGGGCGGCGCCAGGGAGCGGTCTTGGGCACTGAGTAGTGCTTGGCGAGATAGCTCACGATCGGCTCCTCGGTCGACCCAGGGCTCCCAACCCTTGGTTTCTCTGCATCCAACGGATGCTATCGATCCAGCCTTCGCGCATCTTCCCGCTGTGCGTAATCAGTTTGGCCGAATGACAGCCCGTGCACTGGCCCTTCACGAGAGCAAAGCCCTCGTCGATGACAAGCCCGGTGTCCGCATCGGTGTTGGTATCCTGCGCCAGCGCGGCTGCGGCGAGGAACATCCCCGCCGCCCAGGCATAGGCCGGTGTTGTGGCCATGGCGGGGCCCTTCACACGATGCGCACCGCGATGCGGTGACAGGCGTTGCTGCCGTAGCCACCTGCATTCCAGCCCGGCACCACCATGGGTTGCGCCCGGCCCTCATCATCGGTCGCCCGCGCCCAGATCTCGTAGTAGCCCTTCTTGGGGAAGCCGATCGCGGTGGCGAAGCGCTGCGGGCCGTATCGGTTTCGCGCACGGGCGAGCTTGGTGGGCATCCAAGTCTGGCCGAAATCGATGGACAGGTGGACCGCGGACACGTTCTTGGTACTGGTCCACGCCTGACCGCGCACGGTCAGAGCCTTGCCCAACTGGTGCTTGGCTCCGGATTGCGGGAAGGTCACGAGCGACTTGACCGGCATCTGCTCCAGCACGCAGTAATTGTCCGAGGGCTCGCCCGGAGCCAGCGGTTCGCACGGCAGCCGGTAATCGTGTCTTCCCATCTTTGGGCCATCGTGCACCTGATTGCGGATCGCAATGCGCCTCAGCCACTTGCCAGAGGCCGAGCCGGGCGCACCGCCTACGACGAGCCGCAGGGGATAACCGTGCACCCAGGGGAGATCCTTCCCGTTCATGGCCCAGGCAATGAGCGCCCCGTCCTCGAGCGCCCGGGAAATCGGCACACCCCGGGAGATGACCGGCTTCGTCAAGTCGCCGCTCAAGTGGGTGTCCTTCCCATAGTAGCCGATGTACTTGGCATCGTCCCTGATGCCGGCGGCCCGGAGCACATCGCCCAATCGAACGCCAGTCCACTCCGGAAAGCCTACGCCGCCGGTGGTCCAAGGGCTGCCCTTCGCGGGCGGGAAGAACTCGCTGCGGCCATTGCCCGCGCATTCCAGCGCGAGGTGCTGGGTCACCGCCCTGAACTTGCCCTTCAGAGCGTCTAGGGCGAGCTGCGTCGGGTTCTTCACCGACTCCCCGTCGATCAGGAGCGTCCATTTTGCGGGGTCAATCGTGTCCTGGGCCGGCGGCAGCCCGTTGTTGCGTATACTCCACCGGCGTGACATCGTCATCGAGCAGATGCGCCGGTGTCTCAGCGACGAAGGGCGAGTCCCCAAGCACCATGAGCCCGGCATGCTTCCCATAAAGCTGGAGATCCGGCGTCTGGGCGAGCGCCACCGGGATCAGTCCCTCCGGCAAGAATCGCCCGAACGGAATGTGGGCGCCGATCCCCGCGCTTATGGCGAGCAGCGTACTTTGCTTGATGAACTGCCGGCGCGTGACGGGGCGTGGCAGGGTGGCTTCAGGCGACGGATCGGTCAGCAGGCGGAAGTCGGTCATTCGGTCCCCATCGGGTGCGCTGGGATCCTTAGGATAAGGGTAGGAATTTCAACGGGAGTTGTCAACCGAGAACGGCCCCTCGACGAAGGGTAGGTAACACAACCCGTCTTCGCAAGCCCAACCCGCGACTGCCCAGGGCGGCATCATGTCGTTTCATCATCCTGACACGAACGGGCGCTAGCCTACCCCTCCATTGGGACAGGGGGCTACGAGCATGAAGACGCTACACGCGACGAGTCGGCTGGCCTATTACCGCACGGTCTGGATCTCGGACGTCCACCTCGGCTTCTCGGGCTGCAAGGCGGACTTCCTCCTCGACTTCCTGCACTCGACGCGCTGCGATCAGCTCTATCTGGTCGGCGACATCATCGATGTCTGGTGCATGAAAAAGCGGCTCTATTGGCCCCAGGAGCACAACAACGTGGTGCGCACGCTGCTCGGCAAGGCCAAGCACGGCACGCGCGTCGTGTATGTACCCGGCAACCACGACGAGGTGTTCCGGGACCACGTGGGTCTGTCCTTCGGCAACCTCTCGATCCAGAACCGCGTGATCCACACCACGGCCGACGGCCGGCGTTTCCTGGTGACGCACGGCGATGAGTTCGACACCGTGGTGCAGTGCTCGAAGGCCGTGGCGCTGCTCGGGACCAAGGCCTACGACTGGCTCCTGCGCCTGAACGGGGTGGTGAACCAGGTGCGCAGGCGCTTCGGGTTCGGGTACTGGTCGCTCGCGGCCTTCATGAAACACAAGGTCAAGACTGCCGTGCAGTACATGTCGAGCTTCGAGTCGGCGGTGGCCTATGAGGCGGCCCGCCAGCGGGTCGATGGGCTCATCTGCGGCCACATCCATCGCGCCGAGATCACTCACGTGAACGGGGTTCTGTATTGCAACAGCGGGGATTGGGTGGAGAGCTGCACGGCGCTCGTCGAGCTTCATGACGGGACGCTCGAGCTGATCCACTGGTCCGACGCCTGTCACTCGCTCAAGCAGGTGCAGGCCGCGGCCTGATCCCAAGGGTTTGACCCCGACACGCGTCGCCATCGCGACCGATCCTGGCACCCAAAAGTCTTTTGCCGGGTGGCGAAGGCCACGACCGGCCCTGGTGCCTGGGCCCCGGCCTCTGCTCGCGCAGCACGCATGTCCCCTCGCTCGCGCCCGCTGCTGCCGGCTCTCGAGCAAACCTCATTGGTGGACGAAACGCCGTCGAGTCGATGAATGGTTGTTCCAAACTTTTCTCTCATGCCACCTAATCCAGTTTGTGTCCGATGGAATACGCGCCGGTGAGACACTCCCGATTCTGCTTTTCATAGTACTTGTGCCACCACTTCGCGGCTTGCCAGATCGCCTCCGGGCAGCTCGAGCGACTCTCAAGTCCTGGCGTCAGATCGCACTCAATCTTTTCACGTCGGTAGTACTGTACATGTATACAGTACGCCGCGCCGTCAGAAGAAAAAGCCTTGGTGGGAACAACCGCCGCAATCGCGCAAACCACATAGAGACGAAATCGAGGAAGCGGAAGTAAAGACCGTCATCGCGGAGCTTCCCGAGGACTGCGAAGCCCTGGAGGCATACCATGCGGGCGCGGACACTGCGCCTATCAGTCATCTAGTGCCGAGCGATCGAGCCGACCTGCTACAGCGTTTGCTAAGAGCGATGGACGAGGGAAACGCGCGGCATTGGGAACGAACGAGGCACCGACTCTCTACCTGTGGCGGGAAAGTGAAGCCGCGAACTTGAATAGCACGAGCCTATTTACGTCAGGACCGCGACGCCTTTACTGTAATGAGCCCCGTATTTCACGACGCGCCCATCTTTGAGAATCACGGAGAAGCCTGTTTTCTCCCGTGCCCGTCCGCTGCGACGACTAGTGTAGCGCAACGTCTCGTACCCCCCGCTGCACTGGAAGCGATTGGGATTACCGAGAACGGAAACGACTTCCTGCTTTGTCATTCCCACTTTGATCTGCGCCGTGCGCTGGAGAAGCCATACCGACAATAGCCAATGATCGAGGTCCATGTTGCTCCCCTTTCGATCCAAGACATGAAGACAAACACCCTAGCGCATCGCTGATCGCGCTTCATGAGCCGTTTGTCCTAGATCAAAAGTGCCCTCAGTACAATATTCTCCCAAGGCGGAACTGACGAGGATCGCGCCATAATCGACTTGTGCAGCGCGCGCAAAACCGATGTTGATCGCATCATTCAAAATCTTGCATCGCTCGCCGGGCGGTCATGTATCTTCGGCGGCAACGCGAGCGTAATCCCAGCATCGTCCGAGTCCGGATACTTTGTCCCGTAGCGATACTTGTCCTGCCATTCTCGGCGGTCCCAATCTGCCGCTGGCGCCGAGAGTTTAGGGGCGACAATTAATGCCAAGATGATCCTGAGGGACCCAGCCGTCCCCGCCGTCGTTAGCCACCCCCCGGAGCTGGCACCAGCCATCTTGATGTCGGCCTACGATCGTAGCCTTGGTTTTAGCCCTCATCATGCCGATAACTTTACGCGGCTCGACTGGGCTGTTGTAGACATCAACGTCGTTTTGCGCGGTCGCGAAAGCGCGTCCAATCACCTTTATTGGTTTAGGCTTCTGGCCAATCACCTTTATTGGTTTAGGCTTCGGGCCACAGATCAAACCAAGCGCATCGACGAACGCGCCGGAGCGGCCGTGAATGCCGACCGCTGCTTCGCCGTCGTCGCAAAAACTCGCCAATGGAGGCCAAGGGCCAAATCTGTTGAATTCTGCTGGAGGGGGATTGGGGTGCGAGTCCCAGCAGCCGTCTCCGGTTTGCATGCACACCCTTGTCATGTCTCGCCAGTGTTGCGGATTTGCGATTAACGAGCAGAACAACTCGATGTACTCGACGTATTCAGGATCGTTTCCCTTTCGTGTCCAGCCAAATCTAATTCCCGCGACTTAATGATTGTTCGGGCAGAAGCCCTGTTGCGAGCCGCCACCGCCTCCACCGCCGTGAAGGCCTTGCTTGGACTGCTGCCGATCCCCCATCACGCCTTTTGGGAGGTAGGGAGCACACAGCGGGGCTATCGCATCCACGAATGCACCGGTCCTTAGAGCGAAGCCGACAAGAAATGAGTCGGGGGGACACTCGTCCCTGAAAGAACCGCCGCCTGGACCGCCTGCAACCGGCCGGTCGGCTGCGTGCACTGGGCTGTTGGCTCCTAGAAGGATGAACACAGCCAGGGACAGGACCAGACGAAACAGACCGTGCATAGGTACCTCCCCTTCTATTTTGGCATCTGTTTTCTCGCCAGCGACGTGTGCGAGCAAACGGTTTGTGGAGATGGGTTGCTGGCCTTCCCCCGGAGAATAGGAATTTTAAACGCCCTCAAGAGATAGAGTAGTGCTGGGCTCGTGAGCTGTCAAGCATACGGGTCCTGGGAGCACGACTGCGCCGAAGACCACTTCCAGCATCGCCGCCGAGGGTATCCCGTGGTTTTCCAATAGCGGGTTGCCGGTGCGTGAGACACCCCAAACGATGCCTCGGCGGCCTTGCGACGGGGAGTGGTGAAAAACGCGAGCTAGCCTGCCGCCGTGAAGCTGCGCGCCCTCGACGAAGGATAGGGAACACAACCCGACTTCGCAAGCCAAGCCGTGGCTGGCCCAGGCGGCATCACGTCGTTTCATCATCCTGACACGAAGCGGCGCTAGCCTGCCCCTCCATTGGGACAGGGCTACGGGCATGAAGACGCTGCACGCGACGGATCGGCCGGCCTATTACCGCACCGTTTGGATCTCGGACGTCCACCTCGGCTTCTCCGGCTGCCGGCGGAGTTCCTCCTCGACTTCCTGCTCTCGACGCGCTGCGCGCTATCTCGTCGAGATCACCCACCTGAACGGGATTCTGTATTGCAACAGCGGGGACTGGGTGGAGAGCTGCACGGCGCTCGTCGAGCTTCATGACGGGACGCTCGAGCTCATCCACTGGTCCGACGCGTGTCACTCGCTCAAACAGGTGCAGGCCGCGGCCTGATCCCAAGGGTTTGACCCCGACACGCATCGCCATCGCGACCGATGCCTGGCACCCCCAGGTCAACGGGGTCGTCACCACCCTCGAACGCACGGCGGCCGAGCTCGGGGCGCTTGGCTTCGAGGTCCTGGTCCTGAACCCGGGGCTCTGCCGTACCGTTCCCTGTCCGAGCTACCCCTCCATCCGGCTCGCCATCGCCCCCCGGCGGGTGGTCGCCGAGCACTTGCGCGGCTTCGCGCCCCACGCGGTCCATATCGCCACCGAGGGGCCGATCGGGCACGCCGTGCGCCGTTATTGTCTCAAGGCCGGCCTGCGCTTCACCAGCTCCTACCATACCCAGTTCCCGGAATACCTGCGGCTGCGCTGGCCGGTGCCGGTCGATTGGACCTATGCGTACCTGCGGCATTTCCACGGGAGCGCGTGCTCGACCCTGGTGCCGACCGTATCGTTCCGGGAACGGCTGGTGGCGCACGGGTTCCGCAACGTGGTGGTATGGGTGCGGGGCGTCGACACCGGACTGTTCCATCCGCGCGAGAAAGGCTTTCTGGACGCCCCTCGCCCCATCGCCATGTACGTCGGAAGGATCGCCATCGAAAAGAACCTGGAGGCGTTCCTGTCCCTGGATCTGCCGGGCAGCAAGTTCGTGGTTGGAGACGGGCCGGCCCGAGAAGCGCTCGCCCATCGTTATCCCGAGGCGCGCTTCGTCGGGTACCGGCATGGCGAGGACCTCGCTGCCTACCTGGCCGCCGCCGATGTGTTCGTGTTCCCGAGCCGCACCGATACCTTCGGCCTAGTGTTGCTGGAGGCCATGGCTTCGGGCGTCCCGGTAGCGGCCTACCCGGTCCCCGGGCCGAGCGATGTGGTCATCCAGAACCGCACCGGCGTCTTGCACGAGGACCTGCAGAGGGCGACCCTGGAGGCCCTCAGGCTCGGTGGCGAGGGGTGCATCGCCCACGCCCGCCGTTACTCGTGGCGGCGCTCCGCGGAGGCGTTCGCGACCCTGATCGAGCCGGCGGGACCCTCGGCCACGTCGGGGCCCTTCGGGTAGACTAGCCCTTCGTTTCGCCAGTCCCCGTCGCTCGTCGTTTGCGCGGCTCATCGCGCAGGCGGTGCCGGCGGTTCGGGCGCCACCCTCTTGGGGGGGGGCTCCCGCCGGACGGGCCCATGGCGGTGCTGCGCAAGATCCGCATCGCGACGGACGGCAAGCCCCACCTCAGTAGACTGAGCGATGACGAATTCGACGATCCGGCGCGGGAGGTCCGCCGTGTGTACCCCTTGGCCGATCCCAGGACAGTCGTACAAGGAGGGGGGTAGTGCGCTGGTCTCAGTCCGGCACACTGGGGGTCTACTTCTAGTTAAGCGGACAACATGCGTCTGTTTCATTTGCTACCTGCCAAATGGGCTCTCGATGATTTTGTTAGAAAGCGCCTCAAAATATCTTTCCTGGAGGACCTCAATGACCCTTTTGAGTTCCTTAGTCTCGATACTACCGATCCGATGTTGCAAGAAACGTTGATCAGGACTCGGAAGAGTCTGGGACAACAAAATGGCGTTTTGTGCTTCAGTCGAAGTTGGGCGAATCCGGTTCTCTGGAGCCACTACGCCGACAAACACAAAGGTATTGCCTTGGGCTTTGAGGTTCAGGAAGTTGCTGGTGAGCCACAGGGCATACCAGTCAAGTACGTCAGCAGCCGATTGGTTCACAGTGTCAGTGATGTGCAAGGCTGGAAGCCCCAAGACATGCTAACGCTGCTCGCAACCAAGTTTGAACACTGGCGGTACGAGGACGAAGTTCGTATTTACGCTTCAATTGTGGAAAAGGACCAAGAGTCGGGATTGGCTTTTGTTCCGTTTTCCGAGGATCTCGCTCTCACGGACGTCGTGCTTGGAGTTCGGTGCAGCGTTGAACGAACTCAAATTGAGGAAATAGTGAAGGACTGGGTGCCAACCGTTCGCGTTATTAGCGCGAGACTCGACTCAAGCTCATTTTCGGTGGTGGAATGAGAAGTCCGCCGGGCCTAACGCGACTGACTGACGCCGAGCTTGCCCTGCTTACCCGCTTGTTGAACAAGGCCCAGCCCAGCCCGGAGATGATCGGGCATGAGCCGGCCGAGCCCTCCCAAAATGGGGGGTGATAGTCGGGGCTTTGCGCGGTAGAATGGTCGGGCGGGGTGAGGTCGGTTTAGGTGGGGGAGGGTTTGCGGGGATACCGCGTAGCGGTGCGGCCGCGCGGCTTTTGCTTTTTTTTAAGAAACGAAAAAATGGGAGGAGGAGATGGTGAATTTAGAAAATACAGAGGACCGCTTGCGGCGCGTCGAAGAACGATTGAAGCGGGTAGAGGAACACATCGGGCTGCTCCTAAAGACGGTGGGCTTTCTCGTGGGCGGCGTCGCCTACCTCTGGCTATTCACCTGACTAGGCGCCGGCGACTCGGGCAGGGTATGGTATGGGGACGGGGGTTGACCCCGTCCGAAGATGGGGCTGGTGGAACCCGGCCCCATGTTTTTGCCCGCCAGCACGCCCCGGTTGATCCCCTCCCGACAGCACCCGACACGGCCCACACCCCCCTGACCTTCACGCCCCGCCGTTATTATGCCGTTATTATCATCCCCTCTGACCTCCCTATACCGACCTAACTCCTTGTTTTCCTTGGTCCGTTCAGGACCTCCCATCCCCCGACATGCTAATTTCTAGGTTGCGGACCGAATGGCAGCTTCCGGTGAGCATCGCCACTACGGCGCTCTTTCTCGTGTTCGGGAACGGGTGGCTGGCCGATCTCTCCAATCCTGTCTGGTTCGCCTTCCTGCTGGGATGGCTCTTCGCTGCGATTCTGGTTTCGGCGTTCGCCGTGGTGCGCCGTGCGGCTCGGTGAGCCTTTCGGTACGCTCGTGCTGACGCTCTCCATGAGCGGCATGGAGATGATGATGATCGCGGCGGTGATGTACGCGGGCGAAGGGGGATCTTCGCTGGCGCGCGACACCATGCTCGCAATCGTGATGATCGTACTGAACGGGCTGGTGGGCACCAGCCTGCTGTTCGGCGGGTTGCGCTACCACGAGCAGACGTACAACCTCTACCGGGGCGAACGCTTTTCTGGCCGTGATCCTGCCCTTGTCGGTGCTCGGACTGGTGTTGCCGAGGTTCACCGTGTCGTCTCCGGGACCCACCCTCTCGCCACTCCAGTCCGTGTTTCTCATCTTTATGTCGGTGGCTCTGTACGGCGTTTTCCTCGCGATCCAGACCATGCGCCATCGCGACTATTTTGTTTCGCCCAGCGCCGCGGCAGCTACGATGGATCGCCAAGGTGCGGGCATGCATGGCAGGCTCGAGGTTCAGTCGGTCGGCTATCATAGCCTGCTGCTGCTGGCGTATGTCGTCCCAATTGTTGTCCTGGCTAAACGGATCGCGGTGCCGATTGACTACGGCATCCGCGTTTTGGGTGCGCCTGCCGCGCTCGGGGGTCTGCTCGTGGCGGTGCTCATACTGTCTCCCGAATCCCTGGCCGCCATCCGGGCCGCGCTGGCTAATCAGCTTCAGCGCTCCATTAATCTCTCGCTGGGCACCGCGCTGTCGAGCATCAGCCTGACGATCCCGGCGGTCCTCACCATCGGCTTCCTTACGACAGAACGATCATCCTCGATGCCGTCGATACGACCTTGTTGTTATTGACCTTGGCGGTGAACATGCTGACCTTCGCCCTTGAACGAACCAACGTCTTACTCGGGGCGGTGCATCTACTCCTGTTTCTCGCCTATCTGGCGCTCATGTTCGAGAAATGAAAAGCAGATCTTTTATGGCAAGCCCTGTCCAGCGTCAGAACCCAAGTCGAAACGCTTGCTTGCCACCTTCCCATCGAATAACGATACGCCAGGAGCGACTACATCGCACCGTCTTCCGGATCCGGGCACAGCGGGCCTTTCGCAAAGAACGCGGCGATTTCCTCGCGCCGCGCTCCTGCATCCGCGTAGCCTAAGTCCAGCAACCTTCGCAGGTAGTCTGGCTGAAACATCAATACGCTCAAGATGTCGTTCGATCGGGTCTCTTGCGTGCCCAAACCTCGGGTCATGAAACGGAAGGGGCTCGGAAGCTCGAGCTCATATGCGTTCGCGAGCTTGCCCAGATCGCGTGAGGGCCTCAGCAGCAATAGGTCCACACAACGCAAACCACCCCGCTTGTCGAGCGGTACCTGCTTCACCAGAAAGTTGATGCGTTCGATACGCAAGGCATCGTAATCAAAAACATCGAGGAAGAGCGCATTATACAGGGCGCCCAGCACTTGCACGGGAGGTGGATAGCCGTTGATATTCGGGCAATCGGCTTCCTCGCTGGACGGTGCATATTTGGTCGAGATCGCCAAGATGCGATCGGCGCCCAGGTGCACAGCCGGCGACAGCGGTGCGGTCATTCTGATCCCGCCATCACCATACCAGCATCCGCCGATATTCACCGCCGGGAAGAAAAGCGGTAGAGAGGCAGAGGCTAATATGTGATCTAAGCACAGCGTACAGGGGATGGCTTTACGGTGGGCGCGTGTCCAGGGCACCAGATTTATCCCCTGGACCCAGGTTACCGACTGGCCCGTAGAATAATTCGATGTCGTAATGGCGACCGCACGTAGGCGGCGCTCTAACAGATTCTCGTGAATACCGGCCAGCGCACCCGATACCGGTTTCAATACTTGCTCCAATAAAGCCTGCAACGGAGAGGCGTCGACCAGGCTACGGGTCTCCATGACATGCGAAGCCCTCCCCATGAGCAGGCGCACGCTCCAACGGGCGACGTGACCTGCAATAGAGCCGGCGTCGACTCGAAAAACCCGATCTAGGGTAAGCGTTTCCCAGACCGCCGCTAGGCCTTTGACCTTCTCGCGAAACGTCCCTTGGTGATTGGCCAGGTAGGCCGTGTTGATCGCCCCGGCCGAGACCCCCGTCAAGATCGGGATTTCGAGATCGGGGTAATGCTCGGCGAGCCACTGCAGAAACCCCACCTGATACGCGCCCCTAGCCCCCCCACCGCTGACGGCCAATGCTAGGGTGCCGCGGTTATTTTTGTCTACCATTCCGTGCCTCATTATTTCCTGCCGTAGCGGCTTATCATGGTTTGAGCTAACATTTTGGGCTTTCGTTAGTTGCGATTCTACGGGGCCCGCCAATCCATACCATAGAAGGATAGGTAACACAATAACCCGACTTCGAAAGCCAACCCGCGAGCCCAGGGCGGCATCACGGGGCTGTTCCGTACGGTCCCGTGCCCATCCGCTCGCCATCGCCCCCGGCGGGTGGTCGCGGAGCGCTTGCCCGAGTTTGCGCCCCGGGCGGTCCATATCCCACCGAGGGACCGATCGGGCACGTCGTGCGGCGTTATTGTCTCAAGGCCGGCCCAATGGCCGCGGGCGTCCCGGTGGCGGCGTACCCGGTCCCCGGGCCGAGCGATGTGGTCATCCAGAACCGTACCGGCGTCTTGCACGAGGAGCTGCAGAGGGCGACCCTGGAGGCCTCGATTTCGGCGGCGAGGGGTGCATCGCCCATTCCGCCGTTACTCGTGGCGCGCTCCGCAAAGCCCCGCGGGCCGGCGGGACTCTCGGCCATGTCCGCGCCTTCGGGTAGACTAGTCCATCGTTTCGCCACTCCCGTCGGTCGTCGTTTGCGCGGCTCATCGCGCAGGCGGTGCCGGCGGTTCGGACGCCACCATCGCCGGGTCTCCCTCTGCACGGGCACATGCCGCTCTTCGATAACAAGACCGCGATCCGCGCCCGCGCCCTCCTGTTAGGCGAGCGCTTGGACCTGAAGCCGCTTCGGAACGCCGAGCAGCTCGCCGCCCAGCCGCTTACCCTGCCCATCGCGGACCACGGGTGCGTGGTCTTGTTTCGCTACGGCGCCGCCGTGCTCTTCGATGTCCCGCCGCTGCAGGAGGTTGCGTTCCTCGAGCACGTGAAGTCGCTCCTTGCCGATCCCCTGCCCGAGCCCGAGATCGAGACCCTGGACCTCCACATCTCGCCCGACGCCAAAAGAGGGCTTCGAGCGCGATCAGCTCTACATCCAGGACGTGGGCCTGCAACGCCTGCAGATCATCGCCGATGTGCTCGCCAAGAGCGTGGTGCTGGCCGAGTACGAGCGTCGCGTGGCCGGCACCTTCGACCGCATCGAGCCCCTGGCCGCGCGCCTGGAGCGCAGCGGCGGAGTCGGGTTCCGCGCCGGGGAGCTGATCCGGCATACCGGTCGCAACCTCCTGGTCATGCATCGCATGGTCGGGCGGGTCGAGGTCGGGGAGAAGCCCGATGCCTTGTGGGAACGGCCCGATCTCGAGCGCCTCTACCTCCGGCTCGAGGACGAGTTCGAGCTGAAGGAACGCCAGCTGGCGCTGCACCGCAAGCTGGAGGTCATCGGCCAGACCGTCGAGACCGTGCTCGATCTCCTGCAGTCGCGGCGCTCGCTACGCGTCGAGTGGTACATCGTGATCTTGATCGTCGCCGAGATCTTCCTGAGTCTCTACGGGTTGTTCTGGCATGGCGCCCCCTGATCGGGGCGCCGCGCGCCGCGGCTTCGACGACGCGTTATACTTTCAAGCGCTTATCCGGTACCGTGCGCCGCACGCACGATCCCCCCGATATGGCCAGAGAGCTCTCCTGTTACAGCGTCGCGGACAAGGGCGCCCTGGCGGCGCTGCGCGCGGCGCTCCGGGCCGCGGTCGGCGTGCGCCCGGCGCGGCTCCATGCCCTGTCCCGCACCTATTACGACACCCCCGATCGGCGCTTGTACCGCGCCGGACGGGTGCTGGAGCTGATCGAGCGGGGCGGCGAGCGCAGCCTGGTCCTGCGAGCGCTGGGCAACGGCCGGGCGCTCGCGACCCAGGCCATCGCGGCGCCTCCGCGCTTCGCCAGGAACCTACCCGAAGGGACCCTGCGGGAAACGCTGGCGGCGCTCGCGAGCCCGCGCGTGCTGCTCCCGGTGGCGCGCGTGCGCTCCCGCGTCACGCCGCTCTCGGTGCTCGATAAACAAGGCCAGGTGGGGTTCGTGATCGAGCTCGACGAGGCGCGGCTGCGAAACGGCGCCCGCGTCGAAGACCAGGCGCTGGGGTGCTGGGTGCGACTCGATGACGAGGGCGATGGGCCGCGCAAGCTGCGCGAGCGGGTCGAGGCGCTCATCGAGGGCCATGAGGGAGTCGAGGACCCCACCCGCGACCCGTTCGAGGCCGCGCTCGCGGCAAGCGCCGACCCGGCACCGGCGGATCTCTCGAGGCCCAAGGTGGCGCTCGAGCCGACGATGGTCGGGACCGCAGCGGTGGCCCGGGTCCTCGGGGCCTATTTCCGTACCCTGGACGCTAACGAGAGCGGCGTCGTCGCCGATCTCGATATCGAGTTCCTGCACGATTTTCGCGTCGCGACGCGCTCCTCGCGGTCGGTCCTGAATCGCCTGCGCGAGGTGTTTCCCGAGCGCGAGCACGAAAAGGCGCGCTCGGACCTCGCCTGGCTCGGCAAGATCACCGGTCCCAAGCGCGATCTCGACGTGTTTCTCGGCGATCTGGACGAGCACACGGCACGACTGCCGTCGCTGTGGCGCCCGCGTCTCGATCCCTTGCGCGCCTATCTGGGCCGACAACGGCGGGTCGAGCACGGGCGGCTGGTCGAGGGACTCACCTCGGAACGCTACCGGGGCTTCAAGCGCGATTACCCGGCCTGGCTGGCACGGGCCGCCAGGCGCCGGGTACAGAATGGGCCCGGGGCCGGCCGAGCCGTGGAGCTCGCGAGCCGGACGATCTGGCGCGCCTACCACGCCCTCCTGAGCCAAGGCTTCGCGGTCCTGGAGGACACGCCCGTCGAGGCCCTGCACGAGGTCCGCAAGACCGGCAAGAAGCTCCGTTATCTCCTCGAGGCCTTTCAGGCGCTGTACCGGCCCGCTACGGTGCGGCAGGTGGTCGGGGAGCTGAAACACCTGCAAGACTGTCTCGGGGCGATCGTGGACCGGGATGTCCAGCGCCGGCTCTTGCGGCATTTCGGCGATGCGCTTGCACTAGAAGACCAGGCCCCCGACGAGACCGGCGTGGCCATCAAGATGCTCGAAGCCGTGCTGTGGGAGGAGGAGCAGGCCCACCGGGCAACGTTCGACGCGTGCTGGGAGCGCTTCGCCCGGCCCCGTACCCGGCGGCTCTTCCGCGCGCTTTTCGGGCCGGTCGCCGCGGGCGGCGCAGATGGGGCGGGATCGATGTAGGCGGGGTCGAGGAACGAACCCCGGCATGCGACCTGGGTTTCCCGGGGCTGCGCTCCGGTTCCTACGCGCTTGCCGGGCCGATCCCGGTGCTCGCGATAAAAACTAATGGAAGATTTCGGCGTTTATCGTGGCGGGAAGCATGACGGTATCCAAGACAAAGCTGAAAGGGAGGTCGATGACCGGATACCGGGGTGGCTCTAGCCCGAATTTCCGTGGCCAGCTCTCGTCCCCCACCGTGACGTTCCAATCCAGTCTCGTTCCGCTGTAGATCATGGGGCGCTCCGGATCGAACGTCGATAAGGTCCGAAACGTCGCGCAACCGCCCAGCGGGAGCAATGTGGCTATGAGCAAGTAGATCACCGTGACAACGGTCGAGCAGCGCATCTCGCGACCCCCGGTGGAAACACACATTGTCCGGCTGCTCCACGGTGACGCGCAACCCCGCCAGGAAGGGCAGGGTGAGCGTCACCGGTTTGCGTAGTATCGAGTGGGAAGCCCGCCTGGTAGAAGCCGACGGGGGTCCGCCCGGAGGCGCGCGGGTGTCTCGACCCGCCTCGGAACCAGGCGGGGCTGGAGCGCGTCAAGCGCAAGCTGCACGAGTGGCTGCGTCCGGTTCGACAGCCCTGACCATGTCCCTCCACTTCTTCGGCATCCCGGGCTCTACCCCGGGGCCGCCCAGGCCGAGCTCAACCGCTTCTGCCAAGCGCAGCGTGTGGTGGCGGGGCTGGATGGGGCGTTGGGCCTACACGCAGCAACAGGCTACAATCGGCCCATGTCGCAGGCAGAACGCATCAAAGAACTTCTTGGCTGGCTCAAGATCGTATTTGCTGCACTGGTTGCCGTTGACGTATCGCTAATCGCTTGGTTGGCGCAAAACTTCCGTTCCGCTGACGCTGTGTTGGTAGTGTTGGCTGTCATCGCCGTTGCGTGCATTACCGCCGGCATCGTGGGTGCCTTTCATTATTAAATTGGCACGCAGCTTTTCGCCGCATTGCACAGTTGGAGGACCTCTAATGGTTTGGGCCGTAGTGATTGCGGTGGTCATCTTCATCGGCGGCATGCTCGTGGTCGCCTACGAAGCGACAACCGCAGGTCAGAAATAGCACCCAACAAGGCGCTCCAACCGACGTCCCTCCGCCGCTTCGCGACGCCAGGGCCGCCGCCGAGCATGTGCGCTGTGCGTCCAGCGTAGCGCCCGCGCCGGGTCGCTGCCCGAAGCCGTGAAAGCGCCCGGGCGCCGATCGGGTGCGAGGAGCGACGACGGTGCCGAGTCCACTCGGGTGGACCATGAACTGGCGTTGAGCGCTCACCCCGCCTGACCACCATGGGACTGGCCGATCGTTGTCCCGACGCGTTTCCGGCGCCGTTCGTCGGCGCCAGGTCTGCGCCACGCCGCGGTTTTTCGCAGCGCGGCACCGCGGCCACAGACGCGAAGTCAGCGACGGCCGTCGTCTGAACAGGCGTCACGGAGGAACGAAACCCGGCAGTTGACCCCGGTTTCCCGGGTGGGCGCCCGCTCAACCGCGCTTTACCGGGCCGATTCGGGGGGCTCGCGATGAAACAAATGCTAATGCTAATGGAAGATTTCGGCGTTTATCGTGGCGGGAAGCATGACCGTATCCAAGACAAAGCTGAAAGGGAGGTCGATGACCGGATACCGGGGCGGCTCTAGCCCGAATTTCCGAGGCCAGCTCTCGTCGCCCACCGTGACGTTCAAATCCAGTCTCGTTCCGCTGTAGATCTTGGGGCGCTCCGGATCGAACGTCGATAAGGTCCGAAACGTCGCGCAACCGCCCAGCGGGAGCGATGTCGCTATGAGCAAAAAGATCCCGTGATAATGGTCGAGCAGGGCATTTCGTGACCCCCCGGTGGAAAGACACATTGTCCGGCTGCTCCACGATGACGCGCAACCCGCCAGGAAGGGCAGGGTGAGCGCCACCAGTTGCACGGTCCCGAGTGGTAAGCCGTCCTGGTGAAGGACGAAATTTACCTGCTGGGCGGCCAGCCCGAAGCACTCGCATCGCGGGGCCACCTACGATGCCTGTACGGTGGCCACTGGGTTTCATCCGGTGGGCCCCGGCCAAGCCGTAACCACTATGGGTAGTGCGGTTGCGCGCGAACCGGATAGGCATGGTTCCAAGCATTGCTTTCCCTCGCGCGAGTCCACCCGCCAGGGGCCTCTGCCCCTCCGGAGGACTAGTCCCTCATACCACCATACGAACTAGTTCGGGTTCATTCGGGCCTAGGAACCGTTGCTAGATCGGAATTGAGTCCATCGGTGGATTCCTCCGCTGCCCTGTCTTCGCGACAATCACGCCGAATGTAGTTCTCGTCGGAGACCACGCTGCACCGACGCGGCGCACGCAAGCAGGTTATGACCCGGATCCGAGTAGCGGTCGGCGAAGTGCAATCGGCCATGCTGCGCGACATCCTCGCGCAGATCACCGATCAGCAGCCCGACATGGAGCTTGTCGGCCAGGTGCGGCAGCCCAACTTCAAGGATGCCAACTTCAAGGATGCCAACTTCAAGGATGCCAGCTTCAAGGATGCCAGCTTCAAGGATGCGGTTGCCGACCAGAGGCCCGATGTTCTGATCTGTGACGTGCGGCCGGAGGAACTGCCCGAGGTGTGCCGGGAACTGTTCTCCGATCCGGATCCGCCCGTCGTCGTCGGTCTGGCTCGGGAGGGACGCGAAGCGGCGGTATGTATCGCAAACGCCGGAGCGGCTCAACTCATGTCGGTGATTCGCACCGCAATTCTCGATGCCACGAAAGAAAGCAAGGTCGTCGAGCTCGTTCGGCCGGCTGACGCAGAGCGCGGCGCAGCAGCCACCAATCCGTATACATCCAACGCCGACTGCCTGGACGACCAGCTCCGTTGTCTGGATCTCGCGCTGCTCGCCGAGGTCGACGCCTTGTCCACGATCTGGGACGACAGCGCGCAACGCTTACAGGGGCTGGCAATATCACCGGACGAGGTGCGAGCACTGTTGCAAGGGAGCCGTCCTGCCGCGAGCCAGCGGCAGAGTGGGGATCTCCGGCGAAGGCGCCTGCGGCTGCAGGAATGGACCGCGAAACGAATGGCCGCCACATTGGGAAGGCCGGACGCGCCACCATTAGTCCGCTTGATTGAGCGGTTCAATCTTGGACCGTTCGAACAATTCTGCATCGCCGCCACTCTGGCTCTCGAGATTGACCGCAACAAGTATGGGAAGGCCTACGCGCTTCTCCAGGACGACGTGACGAGAAAGCAGCCGTCGTTGGAGCTCTTCCTCCGACTGTTCGAGGACCTTGGCGAGGCCGAGCGGTGGGGCGCCGCTCGCGTGTTCGACACCTCTCGACCCCTGCGGCGCTGGAATCTGCTTCGGTTCGGGCCGCGAGACGCGGGCGAACCGGCAACGCCGTTCGGTCGGCGAATCGAGCTGGACGACAGAATCTCGCGATTCCTGCTAGGTCTCGACGACCTCGGATCGCAGCTGGAGGAGTTCGCCGTCATCGGCCCATGGGAGCCAGAGGCTCTGCGCGTGCCGCCTGCCAGCCGGACGGTGGACCGCCTCGTCCAGCTCGTCGCCGAAGTCCAGCGTCGGGCACCTGGCGCGCCGCCGCGCCTCGTCCTCCATGTTCACGGACGCCATGGCACAGGGCGGAGATCGCTGGTTGCGGCCATCTGCCAGCGGCGCGGGCTGCGTCTCCTGCGGGTGGATGCTGGTCGCCTCGCCACGTTGCCGGCGGCAGCGTTCGAAGAATCCTGCTTGTGCTTGCCCGTGAATCCACGTTGCAGCCGACGGCCCTGTGCCTCGAAAACCTCGATCCGCTACTGGAGGATGACGCGCCCTCGGCGCATGGATTGCGGGCGATCGTACAGATGTTGCGGATGTTCTTGCCGGTGACTTTCGTGGTCGGGCAGCGTCCGTGGTCGCCGGAGAGCCTGTTTGGGGACGGGGTATTCCAGAGCCTCCCTCTCGATCTGCCGGAGGCCGCCGAGGCGCGGCGTACCTGGATCGAGGAGCTGAGCGACGCGGTGCTGGCCCCGGAGGTGGGTGGTCCTGAACGGGCCGCTGCTGAGCTGGCAGGCAGGTTCCGTCTTTCACCGGGCCAGATCCACGACGCGGTCGCCGCGGCGCAGACGCGAGCGCTATGGGAGAAATCGGAGCATCCATGGCTGACGCTACCCGATCTGTACTGGGGTTGTCGCGAGCAGTGCAGCCATCGCCTGGGAAGCCTCGCGCGTCAAGTCACGACGGGGTTCGGATGGGACGACTTGATTCTGCCAGTGAAGCAGCGCAGTCAACTGAGCGAGCTCGAGACGGCCATTCGCAACGCGAGCGGCGTGCTCCAGGACTGGAACTTCCAGTCGTGACTGCCGTACGGCCGGGGAATCACCGCGCTGTTCTCCGGACCAAGCGGCACCGGCAAGACGATGGCCGCCGGCATCCTCGCGCGCGAGCTCGGGCTGGACCTCTACAAAATCGACCTCTCGCGCGTGGTGAGCAAGTACATCGGGGAAACGGAGAAGAACCTGGATCGGATCTTCCAGCAGGCCGAAGATGCCAACGCGATGCTCTTCTTCGACGAAGCGGACGCGCTGTTCGGTAAACGCTCTGCCATCAAAGACGCACACGACCGTTACGCAAACATCGAAATCGCCTATTTGCTACAAAAGATGGAGGAGCGGCTGGGCGTCACGATCCTCGCCACCAACCTGAAGACCAACATGGACGATGCCTTTCTCCGGCGCATCCGTTTCGGCATCGAGTTTCCGATGCCGGAGTATCTACAGCGGCTGGAGATCTGGCGCAGCTCGCTGCCGAAAGAGATCCG
Organism: Pseudomonadota bacterium; assembly: GCA_030860485.1. Taxonomy (NCBI): domain Bacteria; kingdom Pseudomonadati; phylum Pseudomonadota; species Pseudomonadota bacterium. The sequence goes on from JALZID010000046.1 coordinate 22,467, forward strand.
CCTCACCGACGACGTCGACCTGCCGGTGCTCGCGAGGCGACTGCGCGTATCGGGCGGCTCGATCATGAACGTGTGCGTGAGCGCGGCGTCGCTTGCCTACGAACCCGGAGGGGCCATCGCCATGGCGCATTTCGCGCACGCGGCGAAGCGAGAGCTGCAGAAGCTGGGGCACCAGTACAACGAGAGCGATTTCGCGACGCCGGAAGTTGCCGGCGCGGTCGCGGCGCGGGCCAGGACTGGCGAATGAACGGCACTCATGTCGAAACGCTTCGGGACGTGAGCAGAACTCTGGTGGACCTGCTGAAGACCAACCTGACCGATGTGGCCGGGCGGATCGCTCTCGCGTCGCCGAAGAGTGCGGGCACGAACCTGTTGACGCTGTTTCTCTACAAGGTGACCGAAAACCCCGACCTGAAGAACGCGGAGCACGTGGTGGTGTCGCAACCCGATGGCAGCCTCATCGAGCGTCGGGCGCCGCTGTCGCTCGACGCGTACTACCTGCTGACGGCGCACGCAGGCGAACCCCCGGATCCGCTCGAAACGCATCGGGCCCTCAGCCGGGCCATGCGCGTGTTCTACGACAACGGCATTCTGCAAGGGTCGCTGCTCCGCGCTGACGATCCCAGCACGGGGCTGACGGCAGATTCGGTCCTGCGCATCACGCTCAACCCGATCACGATGGAGGACATGACGCGCATCTGGAGCGTATTCCCCGACACGCCTTATGAGATTTCGGTCACGTACCTCGTGACGCCCGTCGCGATTGATTCGGCACGGGAGGACGCGGGAGCGCCGGTGGTCGACCAGATCCACGAACATGGGCATCGGGGCGCGGAGCTCAGCGCAGTCAGGACGTAGCACGCGATGGCTGTTCCCGCAACTGGACTCGTGTTTTTCGGACCGGACAGATTGGAACGATCCGTCTGGGTGGTCGTCGATCCGCGCGATTTCGTCACGAGTCAGCGGATGACTGTGCCGGTGCAGGCACGGTTGAAAGACGTGAGCGCCGAACCGATTGCAGGGCTCTCAGGCGTCTACTGCTTCACCGATCTGGGTCTGCCGGCTGGAAACTACACGGCACAAGTACAGCCTCGCGTCGCCGATCGCGCGCTGTATTTCGACGGCGAGACCGAGTTCGCGCTCGCCGTGGTTCCGGTGCCGGGACAACCGTTGAAGCGAACTCCGGTGGTGGTGGAGTTGCTGCCGAGGCCCGCGTACCCCTTCACTGACAACGCCACCCTCGCTCGCGGACGCCTCGTCAGGGCCAGCGACGGAACCGGGGTTGAGCGCGCGCGCATTTTCCTGATTCTCGAGGGTGTGGACCGGGGCCGTCGAGGGCGGACGGATGAGCGCGGCGAGTTCGTCGTGTTCTTCCCACCTGCGGCTCCGGAGGACAACGCCTCCGCCGGGCTCAAAGACCTCAAATTCCGCCTGCGTTTCGAGATCGACGGCCAGCCTCCGCTGCTGATCGCGGAGCAGACCGTCCGGGAGGGCACCACGATTTCTCTTAAAGAGATTCAGTTCCCCGGCATCTAGAACCGGCCACGTGGCTGACCGTGAACGTGAGTGATAGAGCCACAGGAGATCGCGATGATTGAACAAACGCCGCAAGAACCGCAGCAGCCGACAGGCCAATACGGGTCCGGCCAGCCGCCAGGGCAGCACCCGCCCGGCCAGCTGCAAGGGCAGTACCCGCCCGACCAACCGCCAGGAAAATACCCGCCTGACCAGCCGCCAGGAAAATACCCGCCCGGCCAACCGCCCGGGCAGTACCCGCCCGGCCAATCGCCAGGGCAGTACCCGCCCGACCAACCGCCAGGGCAGTACCCGCCCGGCCAACCGCCAGGACAATACCCGCCAGGCCAGCCGCCAGGACAATACCCGCCCGGCCAACCGCCAGGGCAGTACCCGCCCGGCCAGCCGCCAGGAGAGTACCCGCCCGGCCAGCCGCCAGGGCAGTACGGCAAGGAGCACCAGCCACCGGTCTGTCCGGATCCATGCGATCAGGGCCGGCCGTGGGGGCCGCCAGAGATCAAATCGGACTGCTGTCCGGGTAATCGCGAGTGCTGTCCGGAAGACAAGCACGAAGACAAGCACAGTTGTACTTGGGACGAGGTCGAAGACCCTTGCGTGCGGGCCGCTTCTGCCGACTGCAAACTCCCCTGGGCCAAGCTCAAGTGCAAGTGCGAGTCCTCGAATGAGGAATGCACGTGTGACGAATGGGAGTGCGGTGGTTATCCCGACGGCGTATGCGTGCCTTGCAAGCCCTGCGAGGGTCTGATCCCCGAAGGGGACGATCCGGGGACCGGGGAGTGTGACGACCCGGAGAGCGAGGCCTGCACCTCGGAGGCGCTCAGCCGTCAACTGAATGCACTCAAGAAATGCATCTCCTCGCAGCAGGGCGAGAAAGCGAAGCTTGACGCCGACATCAAGGCAAGGCTGGAGCGCGAGAAGGAACTAACGGCACTCATCGCCACTTTCGAGGCCATTGGCGACAAGTACAAAGCTGAGCGTCACAAGCTTATCTGCCGCGAGGATTGCCTGAAGGGTTTTCATCGCGACATCACAAAGGTCTTCCAGGACAAGCAGAAGTTCCCAGACACGTGCCTGGAGGGTTTGGAGAAGGCCATCAACCAGGAGCTGTGCAGTCTCGCGAAGGCGCAGTGCTGCCAGAAGAACCTCGAAGGAAAACTGGAGAAATTCACCAAACTCATCTGGGAACAAAAGGAGGCCGAGAAGCAGTTGAAGCAGGCGGAGGAGGCCTTCAAAGCCATCAAGGATTTCCCGAAATGGATGGGAGATCAGTTCACGGAGCTGGAGACCCTCAAAGATCAAATTGCCCAGTCGCTCAACGACAAAGACCCGGAGAAACACAAGTGGGCGTTCTACCTCTTCTATTGGAAGTTCGTTCCCAAACTCTGCAAGAGGTTTGCGATCTGTTGCGAGGTGAAGAAAAAAACCGAACAGTCCCGTACCTCCAGCGAGCAAGCGGCGGTCTACATCGGGTGCAAGCCCGGCGACTGGCACCCTTCCGCGCTCACGGTGGAGAAGCTCAATGCGCTGATTTGCTGCGCTTGGGACTACGTTCGCGACAAGAAGGAAAAATTCCAGGAAAAGAGCGATGCGGTCGAAGTGGCGAAGCGCAACCTGGAATTCATTAAGAAAAAGACCGAAGACGACCTAAAGACTCTCGAAGACCGTATCAAAGGTGAGATAGAGAAGGTCAATTGCGCAACCGCGGCCAGCAGTAGGTAAGGAGAGAGACGACCATGCCTGAGTACTTGACTCCTGGAGTATACGTCGAAGAGTTCGAGATCGGCGCCAAGCCGATCGAGGGCGTCTCGACGAGCACCGCGGGCTTCCTTGGCGAGACCGAGCGGGGCCCAACCTATCCACAGCTGGTCACCAGCTTCCCCGAATACAAGCGGCTCTTCGGTGGGTTCTTCGGGGACACGAAGTATCTCCCTTACGCCGTCGACGGGTTCTTCGGCAACGGCGGCAAGCGTGCGTTCATCGCGCGCATCGTGGACAAGGAGGCTGCCTTTGCCGCCACGTTCGACCTCGGGTCTGTGATAATCACGGCGGTTGGCGAGGGCGAATGGGGCAATCGGGTGGCGTTCCGGGTCAAGCCGGCGACGGAGCCAAAGAGCTTCACGCTGAACGTCTACTACTGGCCGGCTGGAGCCCTTCAAGGTCCACCGGTCGATCCGGCGCCCACCGACCCGGCGGAGATCGAGGCGACGCGGGCGCAACTGCGACAACAGCCGTCGCCACAACACTTCGAGAGCTTCGAAAACCTCAAACTCGACGCGCCCTCGCCGGAGTACGTCGAGAAGCGCGTGGCAAACGGGCTGTCGATGCTCATCGAGCTGAGGCGTGTCGTGGGCAACGACGATGTTCCCGGCCCCGGGGCGCTCACGTTTCTGGCCGGCGGCGCCAATGGTGACGACGTCGATCTGGACGACTACAAGGGGCGCGTGGACCCTAATCCCCTCACTGGCCAGAAGCGGAGTGGGCTTGCCGCCCTGGACGAACCCCCGTTCGAAGACGTCGCCATCATCTACGCACCGAGCGCGTTCGAAGAGCCCGACCTCGCCGAAGCGCTGATGACGCACTGCGAAAACAACAAGTACCGCTTCCTCATCCTGGACTCGCTTTCAGGTCAGGGGCAGATCGGCACGATCGATCCTCGCAGCGGGACGCCCCCCGGGGCACGGTCCAGCCAGTACGCCGCCTTCTACTACCCCTGGATCAAGGTGTTCGACGCCGACAGCGGGGCGCGCAAGTTCGTGCCGCCGGGCGGTCACGTGGCGGGGATCTACGCCCGTACCGACATCGAACGCGGCGTCTTCAAGGCGCCGGCCAACGAGGTCGTGCGGGGCGCCCTGGAACTGGAGTTCGAGGTAACGGACGGCGGCCAGGGCATCCTCAATCCCCGTGGCGTCAACGCGATCCGCGCCTTCCCCGGTCGTGGCCGGCGCGTTTGGGGTGCCCGGACGCTCTCGGACAACACGCTGTGGAAGTACGTCAACGTGCGGCGCCTCTTCATCTTCATCGAGGCGTCGATCTTTCGCGGCACGCAGTGGGTGGTCTTCGAGCCGAACGACCAGCGCCTGTGGGGGCGCGTCAAGCAGACCATCACAGAGTTCCTGCGCACGCAGTGGCGTCTCGGCGCGCTGTTCGGCGCGACGGAAGAGGAGGCGTTCTTCGTCCGCGTCGATCGCAGCACGATGACCGACGACGACATCAACAACGGCCGTCTGATCGTGGTGATCGGCATCGCGCCGGTCCGGCCCGCGGAGTTCGTGATCTTCCGGATCGCACAGCTCACGAGCAGCGCCACGTCGGTCCAGCTCTAACCTGATCGCCGAAACAGAACGGAGGTAGGAGAGACATGAGAAACGATCCCTTGAGGAACTTTCGGTTCCGCCTCGAGATCGGCGGGATCAGCGAAGCCCACTTCAGCGAGGTCACCGGGTTCGACATCACGTCGGACGTCATCGATTACCGCGAAGGTGACGAGCCGACCCACGTGCGCAAGTTTCCGGGCTTGACCAAGTACGGCAACGTGACGCTCAAGCGCGGCATCACCGACTCGATGGATCTCTACAAATGGCACAAGGACATCGTCGCGGGAAACATCCATCGCGAAACGGTGGCCATCGTCGTCCTCGATGAGTTGGGGGCCGACAAGGCGCGATTCAACATCGCCGAGGCGTGGCCCTCCAAATACGACCCTATGGACTTGAACGCGAAAGGCAATGATGTCTCCATTGAAACGCTCGAGCTCTCCAACGAAGGCGTGGTTCGGACCGAATAAGGGACCCAAGCTATGGCATTCCAGACGGAGATTCAGTTCACGCTGCCCAAGGGGTACCTGGGCGCCGAGGGGGCGCTCCACAAGGAGGGGATGATGCGGCTGGCAACGGCCGCGGACGAGATCCTGCCCTTGAAGGATCCGCGGGTCCAGCAGAACCCCGCGTACCTGACCGTCATCCTGCTGTCACGGGTCGTGACGAAGCTTGGCAGCCTCGCTAACGTACACCCCGGCGTGATCGAGGGGCTCTATGCCTCCGACCTGTCGTACCTCCAGGCGCTCTATCAGAATCTGAACGGCGATGGCGCGTTTACCGCGTCGGCGGTGTGTCCGAAGTGCGAGCATCACTTCGACGTGAGGTTCGACGACCTGGGGGAAGCATGAAGGGCTATCCCCTGAAAGAGCTGTACGAGGAGATGGCCTTCGTCGCGTACTACTTCCACTGGCCGTGGGTCGAGATCATGCAGCTCCCTCACGCCGAGCGCCGGCGCTGGTGCGAGGAGATCTCGAGGATCAACCGTGATCTCAATGGCGATCGGAAGAACATCTTTGACGTCTAGCCGGCAGAGATATCGATGAGAGACACGGATCCCTATGGTGGCTTTCGGTTTCGCGTCGAGATCCTCGGGCTTCAGGTGGGCGGCTTCACGGAGGTGTCCGGCCTCGAGCGCGAGGTTCAGATCGAGGACTTTCGCGAGGGCGGGGTGAATGACTACACCCACAAGCTCGCGACGATGACGAAGTATCAGAACCTGACGTTGAAGCGGGGCCTCGCCGATGCCACGGAGCTGTGGCAATGGCACCAGGACGTGGTGAACGGCGAGATCGAGCGCCGGCAGGTGACTGTCGTGCTGATGGACATCTCGGGCCAAGACACGTGGCGGTGGGTCGTCGAGAAAGCGTATCCGGTGAAGTGGTCCGGCGCGTCGTTCAACGCGTCGACGAACGCGATCCTCGTGGAGAGCGTCGAGCTGGTGCACAACGGGATCAAACGAGAATGAAACACGAGCGGCAACGGCGCACGCCGAACAACTACCTCTGGAGTCGCATCCTGGAGCGGTACCGATGCAGGCGCGGCCTGTTCCGTCCCCGTGTCCCTCTGGTGCTTCGCCGGCACGGCGTTCCGGCAAGGGCTGGGGTGATGGGAGGCAACGTGCGGCCCACCGTCTCGCACTATCAGTTCCCCCTCCACCTCCACCTGCACCTGTCATCACTCTGGTGGCCGCCAGGAGCCACCCGATACCTCGCCCCGCAAGAGCCGGCGAGACATCACACCGTCCTGCGGACCCTGTTGGAACATGCCGGACGGGCTGCCGGCCGTCCGATGCGCACGAGTGGTTCGGCACCCCGGGGTCACGACGTCATGCGATCCTGGTCGAAGACGTCTTCGTCGCACGATCCGTCGGTCCGCCCGCTGTCCTCGCACATACCGTCCTCGCACACATTGTCCGCACGCACAAAGTCGGCGCCCATACTGTCCGCGCGCGCGATGCCATCGACCACGCCGTCATCGAACGCGACGCGCACGGCATCGAATGGCACGTCGGCGCTGGTGTCGGAACCGCGACACGTATCCCTGCAGCGGATTTGGTCGCCGTCTCTCTGGTACGCGCGATCGGGTAGGGCCGGAGGCGGCGGAGCTTCCAAAGCGATCGCCGATCGTGTGACGCGCCACGCGTTGATACGCCCGGTGTTGGCGAAGACCTTGGTGCAAAGGCACCCGCAGCACGTCGCCAACACATTCAACCTGTCGCACGAGGCGGTGCGTCTCGTCCCCGAGGTCATCGTCCCCGAGGTGATCAGACGGCCTAAAGCCATAACCGTTGGGGAGCGGAATGGACGAACGTGGGCCCATCCGGCGGAAACCTTGGTGCAAAGGCACCCGCAGCACGTCGCCAAGACATTCAACGCGCCGCACGAGGCGGTGCGCCTCGCCCCCGAGGTAATCAGACGGCCTAAAGCCATCACCGTTGCGGAGCGGAATGGACGAACCTGGGCCCATCCGGCGGTTTCCGGACCGTTCCATCCCGTCCTCATGACGGCACCAGGATCGTCGCGGCGACCGGTCGAGCGGCGCGGGGAGGGCCGCCCCAGTGTCGTGGAGGGTATGCGCTCCCCTCTCTACGCGCAGCCTGCCGCGCGCAGCTTCGCCAATCACCCGGCCGTCACCACCGCGCAACAAGCGCCGGCACCGGAGCAGCGATCTGCGCCGTCCCCACCGGCGCACGTGCAGGCGCTTCAGCCGCAGATCGATCTCGGGCGGCTCAGCGAGGATGTCTATCAACACATCCAGCGCAAGATCCGCATCGAACGTGAGCGCCGGGGCCTGTAGAGGACGTCATGGCACAGCGAGCGATAGCCTACATCGAGGCTCTGCTCGGCAAGCGCAAGCGCGAAGGCGAACGCGCGCAGGTGATCTTCAACCCCGCGGAGTACTCGATCCAGCAAGGCAACCAGTTCTCGAGTACGCCGCTGCCGGGATTGTCGAATCCCATCGTCTCGTTCGTGAACGGCGACGCCGAGGTCCTGACCATGGACCTGTTCTTCGACACCTACACGGACATGGGGTCGTCCGATGTCCGCAAGGAAACGGACAAGATCTCGGTGCTCCTGGACATCGATCCCGAGTTGCACGCGCCGCCTCCCGTGAGGTTCGTCTGGGGAGAGCTGCGGTTCAATGCGGTGATCGAGCGCCTCACGCAGCGCTTCACGATGTTTCGGGAAGACGGCGTGCCGGTTCGAGCGACGCTCAACGTCACGTTCAAGGAATACAAGACGATCGCGGAACAGCTCGCCCCGCCGCCGGGGCCAAAGGAGTCTTCGGACTGGAGCAAGCGCCGCATCGTCGCAGAGAACGATCGGCTCTGCTTGATCGCGGCCATCGAGTACGAAGACCCCGCGGTGTGGCGTGTCATCGCGGATGCGAATGACATCGAGAACCCGAGGTTGCTGCAGCCTGGCCAGGAGATCCTGCTGCCGCCGCTCGCGTGAATGCCATGGCGCTGAACATCCTGCAGATCGATAAGGCGCGCAAGAACTTCTACGCACCCGCGTTCAACGTGGTGGTCGCGCCCAAGAAGAGTCTCGTTGTGGATCTGCACCTGGAGGTGACCAGCGTGCAGGTCAACAACATCCTCAACGCCGCGGATCGGTTCTCGTTCGTCATCAATAACGCCTACAACTTCAGCACGCAGGAGTTCGTCGTGATCGACGGCAAGACGCTGCCGGACTTCTTCGAGTTCGGCTCGCCCGTCGAGATCTACATGGGTTACGGCGATCGCAAGAAGCTCGACCTGATGCTCGCAGGCCTCGTCACGGAGCTGAGCACCAGCTTTTCCTCCGGCGCGCCTCAGCTCACGGTGAGCGGCTACGACCACTCGTACTGTCTCACGAAGGGATCCAGGTCCGAGAGCTTTGGGGAGAACAAGAAGGACAGCGATGCCGTGCGTCGGCTCGCGAACCTCTACGGGCTGAATCCGAAAGTCGAGGAAACGAATGTCGACCACGCGAATATCGTGATGAGCCAGGAGAGCCCGGCGAAGTTCCTGAAGAGGCTCGCGGACCGCAACGGCTTCGAGTGGTTCGTAGTCAACAAGGATTTAGTCTTCCGGACGCCGGCGAACGACGAACGCGGCGTCATCGAGCTGAAGTGGGGGGAAGGGCTGGTCAGCTTCTCGCCCGAGATCAAGCTGAGCGAGCAGGTCTCGCAGGTCGAAGTGTACGGATGGAACGTCCAGACGAAGCAGAAGATCGTGGGCAAGGCCCGCAAGGGCGACGAGCCGGGGCGCGATCCAACGCGCGCGAGCGGCAAGAGACGGCAGAGCGGCGCCGAGTATCTCCAGAAGTTCTGCCGCGATAAGGAAACCACGCTGCGGGTTCGCGAGCCCGTCTTCAGCCAGCAGCAGGCCGACCAGCGCGCCAAGGCGATTCTGAAACGGCGCGCCGAGGGATTCGTCGGCGGCAGCGGCGAGAGCATCGGCATCCCCGAGCTCCGGGCGGATACGAACGTCACGTTGCAGGGCCTCGGCGACTTCTTCAACACGACGTTCTATGTCCGCGAGACGACCCACACGGTGAATTCGTCTGGCTACCGCACGACCTTCCAAGTCGGGGACGTGACCATATGAACGAATTGTTTCTTGACGGCGAGACCGGCGACGTCCGGGAGCCGGGCATGGTGCGCGGCGTCTCGGTTGCCGTGGTCTCGCAAAACCGCGACCCGGACGGTCTGGGACGCGTGAAGATCCGATTTCCGTGGCGCGAGAACCCCGACGAGAGCCACTGGGCGCGCATTGCGGTGCCGATGGCGGGCGGCGGACGGGGCACATGGTTCCTTCCCGAGGTGGGCGACGAAGTGCTCGTCGCCTGCGACGCCGAGCGTGTCGAGCATCCCTATATCGTGGGCTGTCTCTGGAACGGGCAAGATAAGCCGCCGCAAACCAACGCCGACGGCCGCAACGACCTCCGCATGATTCGCTCGCGCAGCGGGCACGAGATCGTCTTTGACGACGGGGCGCAAGGACGCATCGACATTCACCTGAAGGACGACAAGCGGAGAGTACGCCTCGTCCAGAACGGCATCGAGATCAGCGACGACAGCGGCAACAGCATCGCGATCACGTCGACGCCCGGCAACATCGCCATCAAGAGCAACGTCAGCATCTCGATTGAGTCGACGGCGATCGACATCAAAGCCAAAGCGTCGATGACGCTTCAGGCCAGCGGGACGCTGACGATCAAGGGCGCCGTGGTGATGATCAACTAGGAGAGAGCGATGGGCCAACCAGCAGCGCGCATCGGGGATCAGACGAGCCACGGCACCCCGCTCGGACCCGGACCGGGCAGCGTGAATGTGCTGATCGGCGGACGGCCGGCGTGGCGGGCGGGCACGGACTTTCATGCCTGCCCGCTGTTCAACGGACCCTTTGTTCCCCATGTCGGCGGCGTCGTGGCGGTGGGCAGCCCCACGGTGCTCATCGGCGGACTGCCTGCGGTTCGCCAGGGGGATCTCGTCGCGGAGGCCCCGCCGAACGCGATTGTGCTCGGCGATCTCACCGTGCTGATCGGTTGATAGAGGCGAGGATCGGATGCCGGATGCAAGGGCCTTTCTGGGACGCGGCTGGAGCTTTCCGGTGCGCGTGCACGACAAGGACGGGACGATTCGCCTCTCCGAGTACGAACAGGACATCCAGCAGTCGATCTGGATCATCCTGTCGACCTCCAAGGGAGAGCGCCTGATGCGCCCGGAGTTCGGCTGTGGGATCCACGATCTGGTCTTCGAGGTGATCAACACGACGACGCTCACGGAGATCGAAGAAGGCGTCCGGGAGGCGCTGGCCCTCTTCGAGTCGCGTATCGAGGTCAAGCAGGTGAAGGCGCTGTCCAACGGCGGTCTGGACGGTCAGTTGCGCATCTCGATCGACTACGAGGTACGGGGGACGAACAACCAGTTGAACTTCGTGTACCCGTTCTACATCAAGGAGCGTGGCTAGGATGATCCCGGAACCCGTGCTCGATGGCCGGCGCGTGGAGAGCCTGGTGCGGGAGCTTCGCCGCTATGCGCCGCACTACACGCCCGACCTGAATCTGACGGACGAACAGAGTGTCGCCCCGGCGCTGATGCGGATCTTCGCGCATCTCGCCGAGACGGTCCTGGTGCGCCTGGGTCGGACCCCGCACAAGCACTTCGTCGCATTTCTCGATCGGCTCGGCATCGGCCTCCTGCCCGCGCGGCCGGCGAGGGCAGGGGTCACGTTTCGACTCGCGTCAGGCTTGAACGAGATCGTTCGCGTACCGGTCGGCACACGCGTGACGGCGGCGGGTAAAGACGACGAAATCCCCTTCGAAACCACCAGTGAGTTGATGGCCATACCCGGCGTGCTGAGCGCCGCGTACGGTGTCGATCCATTCAAAGACGTCATCTATGCTCCCCCACCGGGGTTCTTGACGCAGGAGATTCGAACGCCGACCGAGCTCGTCTACGAGGTCCAAGCCTTCGTAGCTGCGGGGGCCAAGCGTCTGCAACTCGACCACGTCACCGAGCTGACGCAAGGCTCCGAGGTGACGCTAGGCTCGTTTATACGGATCGGCGGCATGGAGAAGGCTGTCCTCGAGACGGTCGTCCCAGAGGGAAACATCATCACGCTCGAAGATCCGATTGGCCGCGACATCGCCGCGGATACGACTATCACGCCAATCCGAGACTTCGAGGTCTTCGACGGCATCGATCTGCAGGAGCACGTGCTGTACCTGGGCCACGCCGATCTCTTCACTGTCAAAGAGGAGGCAGAGATCACCCTCGACGTGGAGCTCGTCGAGGATGCGGCTGGCGGGCTCACGCCTTTCAACGTCGTGTGGCAGTTCTGGACGATGGTCGAGGAGGATTCCCCGGACGCCAAGGCGGATTGGTACGACCTCGAGGTCCGGTCCGATGGCACGGCGGGTTTCAGCGCGAGCGGCCGTGTCGTGCTGCTCAAGCCGGACGAGCTCGAGATCAAGGAAGTGCCGGTCAACGGCATCACGAGCCGCTGGATCCGGGCCGAGCTTCGGGACAAGCTGCCGGCGGACGGCAGAGCGCTCCCCGAAATCGACACGATCAAGATCGCGGTGAAGTCGGCCTCGCAGGACGGGATCCCCGCGGACCAAGGCTTTCACAACGCCACCCCGCTGGACCTGCAGGTCGAACCAGCCGTCGGGTTCTTCCCGTTTGGAACCGAGCCGCGGCAGTTCGATCAGTTCTACATCGCCAGCAAGGAAGCATTCTCGAAGCGGGACGCCCAGGTCAAGTTGAAGTTCGAGCTGGATCTGCAGACGCTGGCGACGCCCGCCGTCGTTGGGTCTAACGCAGGTCTCCTCGCCTACGCCATCGGGCTGCGCCGCAAGTTGTTCGAGCTGTCGGTGAAGACCGGCGGCGCGTGGCGGAGTCTCGGGAGTCCGTCGGATACGGGATCCAGCTACGTCCCGCTAGAAGACTCCGTGCCTTCGGCGATCGCGAATGGCCTGGGAAACCAGATCTACGTGTTCGTCACGACGGAAGACTCGCAGACGGCCGAGAACCCCCCTCTAAGATCTGGCTCCATTCCCATCAAAGCGGCCAGGAGACCGGGAACTGGCAAGACCTCGACAGTCCCCCGGGCGCCGGCCCGGTGCGGTTGAATCCCGCCGCGGTTCGCCTGCCACCAGGATTCCCCGCCTTCGGCCGGGTGTTTGTGGTCGGCGGGGACGGTAAGCTGTACTCGAGGGACATCACCGCTGCGTCTGCCACGCAGGGCGACTGGCAGCGGTACGACCCGCCGGGCGGACAAGTGTGGGCGTCTTCCCCATTTGTCACGGTTGCCGGGTCCAGCCTCCTCGTCTTCCTCACGGACGTTGACGGCTTCGTGAACCAGCTGACGCTCGACGCCGCGGGGGGCGTCGAATGGTTCACGCTCACGCCAAACAACCAGTCGTTCAAGGCCGTTTCAAGACCTTTTGCCCAGCCGATTGCCTTGACCACCGATGCAAAGGTGTTCGTCTTCGCTCTGGAGGAGGGCACCGATATCTTGAAGTTGTTCGAGTGCGATACCACGACGGTGATCAACGGCGAGTTCGAGTGGGACGACCTGGGCCGGCCAGCCACCAACGACGGCATCGCTGCGCGTCCTGATGCTCACGCACCAAGCGGCTACATCGAAAATACGGGGCGATCGAACGACATAGAAGGCAAGCACATCTTTCTGCGCGGGGCCGACAACCGGCTCTACGAGCGAATGGACGACACGGCGGGAGGCGACCCACGATGGGAAGACCGCACGCGGCCCGGCGATCCGGAGCTCCGCGATTCTCCTACCGTCGACATCGCGGTAAGCGGTCCTATAACGACGCTTCGCGTACTGTCGGCTAGCGGCCGTAATTCGGTGGTCGTCTGGGAGTTCGAGATCACCCGCGGCGATATTCCGGAGGACCCCGAAAGACGAGCCGCGCTGCTCAACGAAGCTCTGGCGTCGAGTGTGGACAACGATTACCAGCGTCAAACACTTAATTAAGATCAGCCCGGGCGACGAGTCTGAGACTGTTCTAGCGTACGACGGCCGCCTCAAGCTTGCGCGGCTCAGCGCCCCGCTGCGGACTCCGCCGAACTCCTCGTCTCGCTGCGAAATGAACGGCGTCAATCTGGGCAACGCGAGGGACGGGGCCAAGGACGTGGTGGCGTTCCACGACCCCGTGCCCATTGCCGACACCCGGACCGCACAATTGCTCGACCTCAGGGTCGGCGACGACCCGGTCGACTTCGACTTCTATAGCCGGCGGACCGGAATGATCTCACTCGATCCCACCGAGGCATCGCAAGGGGATCCGTTTGTCATCTATGTCGGGCTCACGGGCTTCCAGACAGAGTACCGATCGCTCGAGGAGACGAGCACCGTTCCGGAGCTCTCGTGGGAGTACTGGAATGGCCGCGGGTGGCTGTCGCTGACCGTGGACGACGGCACACGCAACCTCCTGAACAACGGCGAGGTGGTCTTCAGGGTCCCGGAGTCGATCGAACCGACGGAGGTCGCCGGCCAGGAGAACTTCTGGATCCGGGTGCGACTCGTCGGTGGCGACTATGGACGGGAGACGTTCAAGATCGTCGACGAGACCGTGGTGTCCGAGAAGAGCACGCTGCGTCCGCCGAAGGTGAGCAAACTGCGCCTTTTCTACGTAGGGCAACCAGTGCCTCCCGGCGTGTGTCTCACCTTCAATAATCTGGACTATCTCGACCAGACGGCCGCAAGCCAGATTGGCGGCGCGCATTTCCGGCCGTTCGAGCGGCTCGAACGGTTCGAGAACCGCTCACTCACCGTCTTCTTCGGGTTCGACAAGTCGTTCAAGGCGGGACCGGTGCGGCTGCTGATCGACGCGGCGGAGCGCGAGTTCGACGAGAGCCGGCCGCCCGAGCTCGACTGGCGTTTTCGGAAGGATCGCCGGTGGAAGGAGCTCGATGCCGAGGACGGCAGCGTGGCGCTGACACGGCACGGCATCCTCACGCTCTCGGCGTCGGAGGAGCTTACGCGGGAGACCCGTTTCGGCAAGTCCCTGTTCTGGATCGCCGGCTCTTTGCGAACCGATCGAGGCGTGTCGGGAGCCGACTACCCGCTTCCCTTGTTGCGCGGGATCTTTCTCAACACCGTGTGGGCCCTCCAGGGAGAAACGATCACCGGCGAGATCATCGGCTCGAGCGACGGCGAACCGAATCAGACCCTCAAATTCCAGCACGCCGACGTGCTGGAGGGAGAGGACATCCGCGTGCGCGAGGCCCTCTCGGCCGAGGAACGAGAGCTGATCGAACGTGAGAGCGGCAAGGACAGCGTCGTGGATCGCGAGGATCTCGGCGGCACCTGGGTCCGCTGGCGAGAAACCCTCGCCCTCTTCGATGCGGGCCCAGAGGACCGTTGCTACCTGATCGACCGCGCGACGGGTCTCGTGCAGTTCGGCGACGGCGTCCACGGAAGGATTCCACCTGCCGGCGTCGACAACATCCGCGCCTTCATCTATCAGACCGGCGGCGGTGCGATCGGCAACGTCGAGGCGGGCAAGATCGAGACCCTCGCGACGGCCGTCGAAGGGATCGAATCGGTGTTCAACCCGACAACGGCAGGCGGGGGCTCCGACAAGGCCACGACCGAAACGATGCTCACGATCGGACCTCGCCGCATCAGCCATCGCGATCGCGCGGTATCCGCCGAGGACTTCGAGGAGCTGGCGCAGGAAGCCTCGCGACAGGTCGCGAAGGTCCGCTGCCTCACCACCACGAACCTCGCACGCCGGGGTGCCGGCAAGCCGGATCCCTGCGATCAGGCCCAGCGTCACGAAGCGCTTCCGGCATCGGGATGGGTCAGCCTCATCCTGGTGCCCGACTCGCCGGATCCCCGTCCGTGTCCATCGCTCGAGCTCCGCCGCACGGTGAAGGACTTTCTCCGCCTGCGCGCCCCGAGCGTATTGGCCGCGGGGGAACGAATCGTCATCCGACCGCCAGACTACGTGGAGGTCGGTGTCGAAGCCGAAATCTTCGTCACGTCCCTGGAGCAGGCGGCCGCGGCGGAAACCCAGGCCAGAACCACGCTCGAGACACTCCTCCATCCGCTCCGTGGCGGAGCCGACGGAACGGGATGGGAGTTCGGGCGCCCGATCTGGAAGTCCGATGTGTTCTCCGCGCTGGAGCGCATCGACGAGATCGACCGGGTCGAAAACCTCCGGTTTCACTTCCGCGGGGGAACGGATCCCGAGCGCGTCGTCATCGGACCGAACGAGCTCTTGGCCAGCGGCGGGCATCTCCTGAAGATCAAGACGGCGTAGGCTATGCCTCTCGAAGTCCCGAATCTCGACGACCGGCGATGGGCGGATCTCGTCGAAGAAGCCCAAGCGCTGATCCCGCGCCTGGCGCCGCGGTGGACCGACCACAACGTCCACGACCCGGGAATCCCGTTCATCGAGCTATTTGCCTGGCTCGCCGAGATGCAGATCTACCAGGTCAATCGAGTCGGCGAGAAGCACCGCGAAGTGTTCGGCCGCCTCGCGGGCGCGCGCCGGCGGCTGCGCACCCCCGCGCGAGTGGACGTGCTCGCCATCGGCGATCTGAGTCTCCGCGTGCCACTGCCCGCCGAGACGCAGCTCACGCTGCTCGAAGGCGACGAGATCGTGTTCGAGACGACGGACGCAGTGGTCCTCACGCGCAGCCGGCTCCTGCGGGTTGTCGTCGACGATGGCTCGGAGCCGGTCGATCAAACGGAGGCGAACGAGAAATTTGGGATCGCGTTTCTGGCGTTCGGCGAGGAGGCGCGCGCAGGCGCGGAGCTCTGGCTCGGGTTCGACAGTTTCTATCCCGATGAAGAGCAGACGATCCGCCTCGCTGTCGACGTGTTCACCGGCGATCTCGGCGCGCGCTGCGGGTCCGATCTTCCGGTCCCGGCAAACGGCGGGGAGAATGGCGCGGGCGTGCAGCCGGTGGATCTGGCCTGGGAGTACCTCGGCCCTGGCGCGCAATGGCTTCCTCTCACACTCGTCGGGGACGAGACTTACGCATTGTCGCGCAGTGGCGCGGCGACGCTGTCGCTTCCTGCCGATGCGGAGACGCAGCGCGAGCGCGTCTGGATCCGCTCTCGGATCCTTCGCGGCTACTACGACATCGAGCCGCGCCTTCGACACATCGGCGTCAACGGGCTCCCCTGCGCACAAAGGGAAACGGTGCGGAACGAGCTGCTCGGCCGCGGCAACGGCCGGCCGGATCAATCCTTCGAGCTGGCAAAGGGTCCGATCCTCGTTCCCGAATCGGGATCGCCCGCTCAAATCGAGGTCGAGAACGAGCTGTGGGACCCTGTAACGTCGTTCGACGATGCCGGCCCGGTGAGCAAGCAGTACGTCTTCGACGTCGACAGCCGGCGCGTGCTCTTCGGCAATGGGCTGAACGGGCAGGTCCCGATGCCCGGGCAGGACATCCGGGCCCGCTGGTATCAGACATCCGTCGGAAGATCGGGCAACGTTGCGAAAGACCTGCCCTGGAGGTTCCGAACCGCTATCGCTCCCGGCGTGACGCTGACGAATCCCGAGCCCGCGACCGGCGGGTCGGATCCCGAGTCGCTCAACGATCTGGAGCTGCGCGCACGCGCGCTCTTGAATCGTCCGCACCGGGCCGTCACGCTCAGCGACATCGAGCGCCTCGCACTGGGCACGCCGAACGTTTATGTCGCCCGCGCGGCTGCCATCCCCAATTGTCCCACCCCTGAGCGGATCACGGTGGTGGCGGTGCCAAAGATCCGTCCGGGCCGCAAGGGACCCCCGGCGCCGCCATCGGAGGCATTCCTGAGCACGGTCCGCCAGCACCTGCAGCAGCGCCGCCTCCTGTGCGACAACCTGCGCGTCGTCGGACCGATATACCTCGAGGTCCGTGTCTCCGCACGGCTCCGGCTCGCGAAGGGTGCGGGACCTGCGGCCGTCATCGAGCGCGCGCGCCAGGCGCTCGATCGATTCCTCGCCGGTGAGGATCTGGACGCTCTTTCAGAACAAGCGCTCGGGGCCGGCGCGTTGCAGTCGCCGTGTCCCACGCGCTGGCCGTTCGGCCGCTCGGTGTTTCCTTCCGAAATCTACGCGGTACTGGATGGCGTGGCCGGCGTCGACGCGATCTCCAGCTTGGCGTTGAGCGCCAATACGGGCAGTACGTCAATCGCTCCCGACGGCACGGGCGCGATTCCAGTCCCGCGCATCGGCCTCGTCTTCCCCGGCCCGCACGATCTGAGCGTGGGATCCGACGTCAGGAGGAACGGATGAAGCCGGTCGAGCTCCATCGGCAGATCTTCCGCGACTCCTCCCACTGGGAGCACGGCCTGAGCTACAAGCTCCGGCAGCTCGATGGCGGCGGGGTCGCACTGTTCTCGCGCCCCGCGTTCACCGGCTGGGCGACCCGCGACGATGCGGCGCTCGGCGCCGGCAGCCTTGCGGTGGACGACTGTGGCCGGCTGTTCTGGATACACGAGCGGAATTGTCAGCTCTATCGCCGCGACCCCGTCAACGAGCTGGTCGAGCCGATGATTGCGCTCGCCGAGTGCGACGATGACCATCGCCACGTGTTCGGCCGAATGCTTACCTCCGTGGGCCGGTTGTGGATTCTGGATCACACGGGCTCGAGGCTGCTCGCGATCCGGCCCGACACATTTCAGATCATCCGAGAGATCCCCCTGAAAAGACCGGTTGACGTGGCGCTCGGCGCCGGGCGCCTCTTCACGCTCGACGCGGAGGGCATCCGCGCGTATGACATCGACGGCCGGGTGCTCGGCGGGCCTTACCGCGAGCGCCTGCCGAGTCCGGTCGCATTGGGTGCGGGAGCGGATCCACGGGGCAACCAGTGGATCTACGTGGTCGACGCGGGAGCGCGCGGTTTTCTTCGCTACTCGGCCGCTGACGGCACATTCGATTCGGAGCTCGGCACGTTCGATGACGCCGCGCGCGGCTTCATACCGCGGCTGCTCCTCGTCCATCCCGATGGGAATCTCTTCGTGTCGGATGGGTCACCAGTGGCGCACGAGTTCGCACCGGATGGAGGGTACATCGGAGATACCGGAGACGTCAGCCCGTTGTCCGAGATTCTGGGTCTGGCGGTGGATGCGCACGGCGACCTGCATGTGGGATCTCCTGAGGGCATCGCACGCTTCAGCCGCGAGTCCGGCGTTGCCGGGAACAAAGGACAGTTCTACACGCGCACGCTGGACAACGGCACCGAGCACGACGAAGGGTGGCACCGCGTCGATCTCTCAGCGGAGCTCGACGCTGCAGGCGCCCTCGACGTCTACTACGCTTCCGCCAGCGACGCCGGCCTGGCCGGTGCGGTGAATGGCATCTTCGAGCGAAATGTGTCGACGGCCGACAAGGTCACGGCGCTCGAAACGGTCCTCGGCGATCTGTGGAAGGGCCCGCAGGCAGCCGATCTCGCTCAAATGGTTGGACTGCGGAAAGGAGAGGAGCTGCGTGCGGTCGTGCCGGCCGGTGCCGCGACGGCCGCACAAAGCGGCTTCGCGCGGAACATGTCGCACAGCGTGCTCTTCCGCACGGGCACCAAGCGGTATCTGTGGCTCAAGCTGGAGCTGTCCGGGCTCGCTCCCAGGGCCAAGGCGTCCGTGCGCGAGATGCGCGTGTACTACCCGCGGCTGTCGTACCTCCGCTACCTTCCCGCGGTCTACCAGCAGGATCCCGTCAGCCATGAGCTCCTGGAGCGATTTCTCTCGATGTTCGAGACCATCTTCAGCGGGCTCGAAGCGACCATCGAGCGGATCCCCGAAGTGTTCGATCCGGACCTCACGCCCGACGAGTTCCTGGAGTGGCTCGCGCAGTGGCTCGACCTGGGAATCGAGGAAGACTGGCCACCGCGCGTGAAGCGGCGGCTCATCCAGAGCGCCGCCCGCCTCTATCAACGGAAAGGTACGCCGGGCGGCCTGGCGGAATTCATCGAGGTCGTGACGGAAACGCGTCCTATCATTCGGGAGTCGTTCGAGACCGAGCGTCCGTTCATCCTGGGCGATGGCGCGTATCTCGGACTTGATTCGCGTGTCTTTCGCCGCCCGGCGGCAGACCTGCGGCGCGATCAGCGCACCGTTCTGGGATGCTCGTCGATCCTGGGGACGTCGCAGATCTGGGCGAA
Organism: Pseudomonadota bacterium; assembly: GCA_030860485.1. NCBI lineage: Bacteria > Pseudomonadati > Pseudomonadota > Pseudomonadota bacterium. The sequence goes on from JALZID010000046.1 coordinate 41,933, forward strand.
CACACAGGTCGCCGTGGATCCATTTCGAAGCGCGGCACACCGCTTCACGTTGCTGCTCGATCTCTCGCGGAAGCAGTTTCAGCGATACCAGCGCGGCCTGCACCGAATCATTCGAGAAAGTTCGCCGGCCCATGTCGGCTACGACATCCGACTTTTGTCCGGCGCCGGCCTGGGACCCGACGCCGTTCTCGGAGTCAACGTCAGAGTGGAAGATCCGCAGCCTTTCCACCTCGGATACTCGGCCCTCGGGCACTCGATCTGTGTGAGGCGAGTCCGGTACGGGCCCGAGTTAGGCACTGATAGCATCCTGGCGGGGCCGGCTCAGGGATTGAAAAGCGCGTCCGTTGGTCCCTACGGAGAACGATGATGTACGAAAACGAATCAACTCAGTGTGACGTCTGCAAGGTTCCTCGCTTCGAACGGAACAACTATTTCCACGGCAAGATGCTGAGCGCGCGCGACCTCGCTGCCGAGCAGGAATACTTGAACGAGAAACGCTGGCTGATCAATCGGATGATTCTCGGCTGGGGCGTCGTATGCGGCCTCGACGTGTGCCTGGAGAACGGCTGCCTTGTCGTGCGGCCCGGACTGGCGCTGGACTGTTGCGGCCGCGAGCTGCTCGTCTGCGAGCCGGCGATGGTGCACGCGGGCAAGATCGCCGAAGAGCTGGGGGTCGATCCCTGCGGCAAATACGAGCCGATCCCGTGGGCGCTGTGTCTGGAATACCGCGAGTGCCGAACCGAGCCCGTCAAGCTGCCCCCTTCCTGCGATCAAAAGGAGCGCGGGCGCGAGTACAACCGCATTCGAGATGACTACCGGCTCAGCATTCGCCGTTGGAAAGACGCTTGTCCTGAGGACCATAGCGAGGAGTGCTGTCCTTACGAAAGCCTCGGCCGTGAGACGCCGATTCACAAAGCCCTCGTTGCGAGATCGCAGAAGTGTCCCAAATGCAAGGACTGCGAGTGCGTCCTCCTGGCCACGGGGACGCTGACGACAGGGCAGTATCCGCAAATCAGCCTGGATGCGGACGACTGGAAGTACCGCAAAATCGTCTACACCAACTCCGCTCTGGCAAGTCTCCTCCGCTGTTTCCACGGAGGACTGGCGCATATCAAAGAAATCAACTGGGAGCCGGGCTGTCACTACGACATCGATGACTTTTTCGATCTGCTCGGCAAGGAACATTTGAAGGTCACGTTTGACCAGCCGATGAATCAACGCACCGTGACAAACGTCCGAAGCTGCCGCTTGTCCATCTTCATCTCGCCGGATGGAGAGAGCTGTCCGGTGCCGGTCCTCATACCGGTCGAGCGGATCGAGTATGATGACTGCACTGCCATCTATTGCTTCGACGACGACTGCATCGAGCGCGAGTTGCGAACCTCGTGCAAGAAGCTCAAGAAGGCGGCCGATGTCGAACTCGTCCTACACGGCAGCATGATCCACAACAAGAGCGGCCACGCTCTGGATGCAGAGCTGATCGCAGACTTCCCGACGGGCAACGGCGTCGAGGGAGGTGAATTCATCGCCTATTTCAGTGTGGGGCCGTGACCTCTGGATCATCCGATCGCCGGCGCAGCAACTGAGGATTAAGGGGCAGGTTATGATGACGAAGACGACGAACGATTGCACGACCAAGGGCCTGTGCTATTACGAATCTTTGACCAGGACGAGGTTCTTCCATGGCATGCTCTTGACGGATGACCATCTGCGTGCCGAGCAGACGTATCATCGTGAAGCGCTCAAGCGAGTCAATCGCTACCTTTGGGGTTCGGGCATTGTCTGCGGCCTTGAGGTCAAGTGCACGAGCGGGCTCTGCATCAAAGTGCATCCCGGACTGGCGCTGGACTGCTACGGCAATGTGATCGAGGTATGCAAATGCATCACGCTTGATCTCTCGGAAGAGTGCAAAAAGGCGTATCCGGGAGCCTGTGTTCCCGCGTACGCCAAGCCGATCTGTAAGTACCTTGTTCTTCGCTACGTGGAGATCCCAGCCGACCCTGAACCCGTGCTGACCGCGAGCGACGATTGCACCCCTCCCGGCGAGGGAACAAAGTGCGAGGCTTCGAAATACCGCGAAGGCTTCTGTCTGGAGCTCCGGGACAAATGCCCCGACTGCCCCCCCTGCCCCCCTTGCCCGGATGAGGAGAAGGAACGCGCCGAGGGCCTGGTGGCTACCATGTGGAGGCTATCCAAGAACCAAGGCGACAAGTACGTCACCGACCAGATGCACGCACTGAAACCTGATTGCATGGAGTCTCCCCCGTGCCCGGACTGCCATTGCGACGACGGCGCTGTGGGTCTTGCCAAGCTGGAGATCGATTGCGAAAATAACACCGTCGAGGTGAAGTGCGAGTGCCGCCAATACATCTGGAGCCCGCGCCTGCTGCGCTGGCTGATCTGTGGTCTCTTCGGCGACATCGACAAGCTGACGACCGATACGACGGGGCTCTACGAGAGCTTCCCGCCGGCGGACGCCATCTACGCCAACCCAATGCAGGCGGCCTGGGATATCGGTACCGTAGCGCTGAGCGCCCGCAGAATCATGCATCTGCAGCAGGAGCTCCACAACCTCAACGCGCGAGTGGCCGCCGTCGAGAAGGCGCAGGCGCCGAAGGGCAAGTCGAAGGACCAATGAGGTAGACGTCGATGGCGGAGGCAGTGGCCGCCCGACAGACTGCACAGTGGCAACGCGCCGATCCGCAGCGTCGCGCTGCCCGTCCGGCACGGCCGGGAGCCATGCCCGCGCGCGCGGGCATCGACCATCTGCAGCGGGCGCTCGGCAACCGCGGGATGTATCAGCTCCTGCGTTCGGGCGCGATTCAGGCGAAGCTCGCGGTCGGCCCAGCCGACGACGAGTACGAGCGCGAAGCGGATCGCGTAGCTGACACAGTCATGCGAATGTCGGATCCCACGGCTAGTATCAGACAGTCCGCCGCGATGAAGATTCAGCGGATCTGTCCCGAATCCGAGGCCGAGCTGCGCCGTCAGCCGGCGTTCATATCAGGCCAGGGTGTAAACGCGATTAGTCGCAAGTGCGGGCCGTGCGAAGAAGATCTCCGCCGTGCCGTTTCGGGCGGCGTTGTGCACGCCGGAGACGTTGATGGTGAGACAGAGTCCGGGATCAACGCTCTTCGCGGTGGGGGACAACCACTGTCGAATTCGGCCCGATCCTTCTTCGAGCCGCGATTCGACAGCGATCTCGGCCACGTGCGGATTCACACCGGCGCCTCCGCGGTGCTGACCGCGCGGAGTGTCCAGGCACGCGCGTTTACCCTTGGCAACGACATCGTCTTCGCCGCGGGCCAGTATTCGCCGGACACGAAGTCCGGCAGAGCCCTCATCGCTCACGAACTGGCTCACACGTTTCAGCAGTCGCCCGATCCCCGGCGCGTCCGTCGTTTCGTCGAATGTCTGCCGGTGACGATGCAGCTCGGCCCCGATGAGGAGCGATGCCCGAAAAGAGCGGCCGGCGAGATTGGACGCTCGCGCAGCACCCCCATGTTTGTGTGGGATATGACCAATCCCAGCGGGTGGCTGATCGAGAGCTTTGCGATCGGGCACAGCGACATTAAGCCCAATCTCCCGAGCAATCAACGCTGGTCAGCGTTCCTGCAATACATGACGAATGCGGCAGACACGCACTGGGAGATCCTGGGGTTCAGTGACTGCCGAGGTTCGGAAACGACGAACAAGAGTCTCAGGAAGGCGCGCGCGCAGTCGGTGTTCGATGAACTGCCCGCATCAGTGCAGCTGCGAATCGACACCGTGGAGGCGGCGCCGCTTCACGACTGCATCGTGTCGAACACCGCCGAGATCGGACGCGCGATGAATCGCTCCGCATTCATCCGGATCACGGCGCTGTCGATCGAGGGCGACACCGTGACAGGCAAGCGGCCGAAGCCGAAGCCGCGGCCGACGGCGCGTACGGTCGACTGCCACCAATCCGAACAGAACGAGATCGCCGTAGCGTACCCAATTGCTATAGATATGGTGGACAAGGCGCTCGAGGTGATGGCGAGCGACACAACGGAGCGAAAAGACCTGCTCGAGAAATGGTGCAATGATTCCAGCGTGTCTACGGTTTGGCGGGTCAGGGCGGGCTTCCAGCGGCTCAGGCGAGGCATCACCACCAGTTTCAAATTCGAGTGCGAGCATAAGGGCGAGTGGTTTTACGACCACTTCTGTGATTCAGCCTACGCATACGTGAGGGGCTATGTGGGATTCCGCGTTCACCTCTGCGAGCACATGTTCGGCCGCCCTGCTCCGGAGATGGCAAAGACGATCGTGCACGAGTGCAGCCACATGTTCGATTTCACCGACGACGAAGAATACTGCCCGTCGTCCGGTTGCCCGAAATCGCTGGATCGCTGGGATGCGATCGACAATGCGGACTCCTATGCCTGGTTTGCATATGACGCGTACCACCTCTGAGGCTCAGAGGTGCACTGATGCGTGGGCTATTGATTGGCCAGGCCAATCGGGCCTCTGTCGTGGAGGACTACTTCGTCACCGTAGCAGGCATCGATCGCGGGCGGGTGTTGCTCGAGTTCGCTGCCGATGCGGAGTATCTCGATACGAACGAGACGGCGACGGGACGCGCGGCGAACCGAGCGGTGGCCGTGTATCTGGGGGCAGGTTTATCTACATCGCGGTCAGCGCCGCCGGCGCGCCATGTCCCTGTCGGTGCGCCGGCAGATTGCAGACCGGCGAGCGGGATTCCGCCAACCGATTGCTCTCTTTACGCGGCCAATGAATTCTGGCTGCCGGGTGCCTACGTCCAGAATGCGACTTGCGCTTGTCAAGAGACTCCCAAGTCCACGACCGCCAATTGCGTACGAAAGTTCTTGCAGGATCGACTCAGGGCCACGCGCAATCGACGAATTTCTGGTCACGCTATAACCAATTGGAATACATGAGCAAAGCCGAGTACGACCAGGAGTTGCTCGATCGGGGGTTGATACATACCATCTTCCATGACCACGTGGACGCGTACAGCAATTGTTCCAGCACATCCCTTCCCGGCGTGGATTGGTGTCACGACGACCCGGATGGATTGCCCGGCGGTAGGAACGACGATCCGGTATGCTGGCCCCTGCCACGGCACTCGGGGCGCATGGTGAGCTTTCTCCGCGTCTGCGAAGGTCATACCCGCTCGCGCGACCCGCTCCTGCACAACACGATCGTCATGCAGCCTGGTGGCATCACGCTGACCCCGAGCTCCAGTTGTGCGGCAGGTGGCGCATGCCCGTGAAGAACCCTGGTCGGCCGATTGTCCAAGGGTGCGTCGATGGCTGAGGTTGTAGCCGCCCGTCAACCCGCGCAGGCGCAGCGCGCCGATCCCCAGCGTTCCGCCGGCCATCCTGAACGGCAGGGCGCCATGCCCGCGCGCGCGGGCATCGACCGCCTGCAGCGGGCGCTCGGCAACCGCGGGATGGCTCGTCTCCTGCGCTCGGGCGCGATACAGGCGAAGCTCGCGGTCGGCCCCGCCGACGATGAGTACGAGCGCGAAGCGGACCGTGTGGCCGACGACGTCATGCGCATGCCGGATCCGACATCCACGGTCACGGCCCAGCGCTCGACGCTGCGAGTCCAGCGGGTGTGTCCCGAGTGCGAAGAAGAGCCCCAACGAGCGCCGCTTGCGATCCAGCGTGTCTGTCCGGAATGTGACGAGGAGGCTCAACGATCGCCGCTTCCCATCCAGCGTGCCTGTCAGGAATGCGAGGAACTGCAACCGAAGTCTTCGGCAACAACGCTCAGCGGACCCGAGCAGATCAGCCGCAAGTGCCCCAAGTGCGATGAGAAGGCTCGTCGTCAGACGCAAGAAGGTGACGCGGTCCAGCGCAAGCCCGACCCCACCGACGAAAAGGACGAGGAAGAGGAGGGCATCGTTCAGGCGAAAAGCAAGGCGGGTGATCCTCCCGAGCCTTCCTGCGAGCTGGAATCCTACGTCGCCTCGAGCCGAGGTGGCGGGCAGCCGCTGCCGCGTTCGACTCGCGAACACTTCGAGGCGCGATTCGGTCACGACTTCAGCGGCGTCCGCGTCCACACCGAAAGCCGCTCCGCGGACGCCGCGGCAGAGATCAACTCCTACGCGTTCGCGACGGGTTCCGACATTCATTTCGGCTCCGGTCGGTTCCAGCCTGGCACTCCGCAGGGCGACCGCCTACTGGGCCACGAGCTGACGCATGTGCTTCAACAGGGTAACGCTGTGGGCCGCACGACGATGTCGTTCGCCCGCAAGAGCGCGTCCATCAGCAATCGGATCATTGATCCCGACGATTCGCTGGAGCAGAACGCAGATCCCGTAGCGGAGCAAATTGTCTCGTCTACGCCTGTGGGAGCAGTGCAGAAGGATTTTGGTCAGGATTTAAGTCGTGTGCGTGTGCATACCGATAGCAAGGCGGCAAAGTCGGCACGAGCAATCCAGAGTAAAACGGGGTCAGACCCCATTGGTCCCCACGGGCACGAGCTGACCCACGTGCGCCAACAGTCCACCTCCGGATCCCACGTTCAGCGCCAGCCGGAGCCGGGCGCGGGGACGCTCACCGAACCTCCTACCGAGCGTCCGGAGCCGCTGCCCGCCGGCGGCGAGCCCGAAGCCGCCCGTGAGGCAGGCCTTCCGCCGGACGTAGCGCGGCGCATCATCTACGCTGCGACCGTCCTGCGGCGGATCACGCCGCTTCCGGAGGAGGACCGCGTGAGCCTCGATGAGATCATCCCGGGGACGGAGATCTACAAGCGCATCAAGCAGCGTGACGCGTTGCGCGAGCAGCTGAACACTACCCTGGAGACCATCACGTCCTTAGAGACCGATCACCCCTACGACCCCGATATTCCCATGGAGTACCAGCACGTCATGGAGGGCCTGGACGCCACGGCGGCGCAGCTGACACAGAAGGTCGAGCGGCTTGACAACCAGATCGAGTTGGAGCTCGCCAGGTTCGGGACGGATGAGGCCGGCCTGGTCGAGCTCGTGAACGAGCGCTTCCCGAAAATTTGGGAGCGGCGGGCGAAGGAGATCACCTATACCATGCTCGACGAGAACGAGGAGGTCGCCAAGTACGAATGCGAGCGCTACTCCCAGCAGGTTTGCTCCCCCGATACCGTGGGGCTGCTGGAGGCAGACCGTCGCTTGGTCGAGCTCTCCGCAAGCATCGCGGCCGACGAGGAGGCCCTCAACCGCGCGGCCGCGTACCGGTCCATGATCGTGGCCGGGCCGGAACCGCGTACTCCCGAAGAACTCGGGATTCCGGAAAGTGAATCATCGCTCATCGTGTATATCTACAACTTCGACGAGTACCAAGAGTCCCTGGAGCGGCGGAAGGCGAAGTATGAGGCCGAGCGGGCCAACCTGATTCCCGAATTCCCGATCCTTGGCGCCAAGGGGTACGTCCCGGGGGCTTTCTCCGACGTGCCCGAGGAGGACCTCGCCAAGCTCGTAGGGGAACCCATCGACGAGATCCTCGAGAACATCGAGGACACCCGGGACAACATCGAGGATGACACGATCCGGGTGTGGGACCTGCACGACGTCCCGGCACTGGCCTTCCACGAGCTCGGGGTGGCCGAGGACTCCGTCCTGGGTGATGCGGTCCGGAGCTACATCGAGGACAAGAAGTCCGACGAGTCCTGGATCGACATCGCGTTAGCCGCGGTCGGGCTGGTGGCGGGCCTCATCGCCGTCTTCGCCACTGGCGGCCTCGCGCTGGCTGCGGGGATCATCGCGGTCGGGGCCGGTGGCGCCAGCCTCTACCGGTCGGCGAGCCGCTACGGGGCGGAGTCCGCGGCGGAAAACGTGTCGCTGGACCCGGTCATCGCGGACATCTCGGTCAACGAGCCCGAGCTCCTCTGGGTCGTCCTCGATGTCGTCGGCCTGGGGCTGGATGTGGGCGACGTCATCAAGCTCCTCCGGCCGGCCGCCCGGGCGGTTATGGCCACCGGCGACATCGCCACCTTCGCCAGCGATGTGGAGCGGCTGGCGCCCGAGGTCGCCGACCGGCTGGTCAAGAGTGCCCGCGGTCAGCTCCTCGAGCGCACGGGCCGCGAAGTGGCGAGCGATGCCGATCTCGTGGCTGGAGCGGCCGGCAAGGTCGGGCGCGATCTCAGCCCCGACGAACTGGACGCCGAGCTGCGGGTCGTGGCCCGCTCCGAGCCCGAGCAGCTTGCCCCCGGAGGCGAGTACCTGATGGAGGTCGCGGTGCCCAGCTCCACGCACAAGTGGCGCTTGCGCCGCGACGGCGTCTGGTGCCGCTTCTCCAACGGCGATCTCTGCCTCATCCCGGCCTACGTCCCGCCGAGGATGCGCGCCCTCGTCGTGGAGGGCGGGCGCGTGTCCGCCGCCCAGGCCCGCAAGGTCCTCGCCGCGCTGCAGGCCGATTTCCCGATCCTGCGCGAGTTCCCACTGAACCTCGCCGCGATCCAGCGCGTCCTGGCCAAGGGTCCGCTGGTGGATCACATGAAGGGCCAGCTGCTGGAGGAGCTCCTGGCTGTATGGATCCGCAAGTCGCTACGGTCGCGGGCCGGCCGCGCCGCCCTCGGCCTCGGCGAGGGGGAAGGCAAGCTCGTCTTCATCGAAGGCTGGCGGATCACCGACGCCGCCGGTCAGCCGTTCACCGACGGCATCATCGCCATAGAACGCGGCGGGCGACTCGAGGTCAAGCTGGTGCTCGAGGCGAAATCCGGCGCCCGCACGGCTGAGGGCCTCGCGCGCGATGTCGAGACGGTTCGGAAGATGGCCCGGGCGCAGCGCCTGGAGCTCTTCCGCGAAATCAGGGAGGAATATCGCAACGCTTTGGAGGACTACATCCGCACGAACTATCCGGAAGCAATCGCCGCCTACAAGGCCCGCACCTCCCTAGCGCCCCCGAACCTCACCTCCAGGGCGGACAAGTTCGAGGAGCTGCCGTTCAGCGCCCTGCCGGAAGACCTCATCATCGACGTGGCCACGCACCCGCGCTTCCGGCGCGGCGAGGCGGGGCGTATCCTGACCTCGGGGCAAGGCGGACAGGTGACGCGGGACATCGAGCGCTCCTTCCAGGGCGGGATCCGCGTCGACGGCGCGGAGAAGACGGTCGCGGTGACGGCCGGCCCACAGAGCACCCGGTTTATCGCGGCGGTCCCGGAGGACGTCGACACCCAGTTCATCCAGGAGAGCCTGGCGCAGCTCGGCTACGGCATCGATGCCGCGCGCTTCCCGATCTCGGCGGAGGACATCGTTAGCCTGACGACGGAGCTCGCTGCCCGCATCAGCGCGGCGGCTCAATGAGCTCTCCGGCTGAAATAATAGGAAATAAGGCCAATAGGGCCACAGGGGACAGACCGACCTGAACAGGGCAGTGGTGAACCATTGATTCAGGCCAACTATACATGCTGATAACCCATGAGTTGGTAACTCAAAAACGCTTGATCACAGAAATCTTCAAGATGAACCAGTGAAATAAGGCCTTTACTGTTTGTGGAAAATCCCATGCCAGATCAAGACAATCTTCCCAACGACGACGATCCTAGCCTAGACAAGCTGCGCGGCGAAGTGGCGGGTGGACTACGGTACGCACACACTCGTGCTAACGCCAACACCAGAAAGCTGCTGGAGATAGCCTCGTTTGCCTATGCGGCCATTGAGCTCCTGGCAGAAAAGGGTTTACTGGAAACCACCGAATTGGATGAGCGAAAGAAGGCCATTGCAGGCCGCCTGGTCCAGAAATTCATCAATGAAGGCATGGGCCTCAGTTATCAAGAGCGGGAGCAGGACAAATATACGTTCGAAGCGGTGCACATCGACTGTGAAGCGCGGCTGCCACTGTGCAAGGCGGCCTGTTGCAAACTACGCTTTGCACTCTCGAAGCAGGATGTAGAGGAGGGGATCGTCAAGTGGAACTTTGCCCGTCCCTACCTCATTGCACGGGGTGAGGACGGCTACTGCATCCACCTGAAACGCGATAGCTTGGGCTGTGGGATCCATTCGCATCGGCCCGTCCCCTGTCGTGGTTATGACTGCCGCGCGGACCAGCGGATTTGGGCCGACTTTGAAGCGAGAATCGTCAGCCCCGAACTGGAAAAGCTATTGCAAGCACGAGATGGCGTAGAAGTTAAAGCGAGTGATGAAACATAGGGGATGTGTATGTTTGGCAGAGTCCAACAATCCTTATTCCTATAGGCTGCGGGATGTATTTGGAGGTTTGTGTGCGGTAATAGTTACACAGGACCCCGTGTGTATAGCAGGCGTGTGCTCCGGTGCGTATGTTCTTGTTCCTGCTGTTGGGGATCAAGAATTAAGAAGCGCCGGGTGGTCTTCTGGCTTTACCGCGTAATGACTGCGGGAAGATCCGCCCCGGCGGCGCGTCGGAAAATTGCGTGCGGGATATTTGACTTAGCAGCTCGTTAAAGGGCTGCGGCCGTTCGTGGCGCTCAGCGCACTCAAGAGCGAACCCGCCAACGTCAACGCGACGCCCCAGTCGGCGGCGTTCTCCCAACCGAGCGTCATATTCGAGACGACGATCGCAAGAGCACCGGCGCTGACCAGATAAAACCCACTCATTCGACCCGTTAAGCGTCCGCGGAGCCACACGCTGGCAAGGTTAATCAGCATCACTGCGACGAACACTGGTTGCAGCCACGGAGAATACGGAATTTGATTCAAACCCGCAACGCTGAACACACTCAGATACCCGGCCCAACAGATCGGACACTTCGGGAAAAACGCCACCCCGAGGGACGCCAGTGTGCCAAACATCGGTGATACTATCTTATGGCGTGCCGGACGGTCTGCTGGCTCCGGAGAGACCTGAGATGTCGTCTCGTGACTTTTCTCTTTCAGCACCTCGATTGTGCGATTCACAACCTGCTGCTCATCCCAGTGGATGCGCTCGAAGGATGCGGCAATCCGCCCCTCGGCATCGAGGATGTAAGCCTCGATGCGGTGCCGATTCACCAGCGACTCGATGAAGTTGACCCCGAGCTTGAAGTGCCTGCGAAGTGCGTTGCCACCGTCAGTCGCTCTCAGCATTCGATGGCGGGCGTCCAAGCGCAGGCCACGGTTCTGCCCATAGCCGCGAAGACGTTCGGGGAGATCGAACGCGGGATCGTACGTAATCGCCGCGGTGTGTATTTGATCGGCGAGTCCCCGTGCCTCTAACAACATCTGAATTCGGGCGAGCTTCGTGACCGTGAGCGAGCATTTCAGCGGGTTGTCGCAGCGCGTGTAGAAAAAGACGACGATGCAAGGGTGCCCTCGGAAGAATTCCTTGAAGGTGATCGATGCGCCCTCGTGATCCTCGAAAACGGTTGACTCGATCGGCTCACAGCCGCGACGGGAACTGAGCGCCCATGAAAAAGTGTTACGCAGACCGCTCGACAGCGTACAGCACGTGTCGGTGCCGAGCTCATCGACTTGATCGACGCCGCGGATTGCCTCCACGGCTCGGTCTACATCGATCAGCCGCTTCTTGGAGAGCCCTCCAGGTTGCGCGCGCAGCGACTCGAGCTCACGCAGAGCTCCTCGCGCATGGGGACCGAGCCATGCCAACGTCGTGAGCAATTCACCAACAGGAGTCGTGCCTGTGGACGAGATCGCGTATTCACCATAGTTCTCGAAGGACACAGGCTCGTCGCGATAGCGGATGTTGGTGAGCGCGCGCATCACGAATGGAGCGAGGGCCGCCGTAGGGCGTGGGTAAGACCGTAGTGCGCGCGCGGCTGCCGCGACGAGATAGGCATCAACTCCAGTGTCGAGCTCTTCGAGGACGAAGAGGAGCGCGGCGTCCGACACCTCGGCGTGCGCGAGGGCGAGCAGGACCCAGCCGCGCATCCGGACGGTCGCCGCGGTGCCGCGCTGGTCGTAGAGCGGGTGATCTTCGCGCAGCAGATCCGTCAACTGCTCGCGTCGATCCGGATCAGCGGCGAGCGCGTCGACCAGCGCCGCAAACTGCGGCTCTGACTGCGCGCTCGCCGTTGCGATGTTCTGCATCGATCGCCACCTTTACCGACGGTACTTGCTGAGGAACCGGCGAGCACTCTGTTTGACCTTCGTTGACGCCTTGGCACTCAGGCGATCGACGCTCTTCAGCAGCGCCTCGTCATTAGCAACGGCTGCGTCGTCGCCAAATTGTGTGAGCGCGGTCAGGCTTGTGGCTTGGATCTCGTCATATTCCGAGGTGTCGAGCAGCATCTCGCGCGCGTGCGCCCGCAGTTTCTCTGGCTTGAGCGCATGCAGCGCGGAGGCCGAGATTTGCCGAGTCTCAGCCGATTCGTCTTTGTCGCGCAGGATCTTCTCGAACACCGGTGCGGCGGTGGCGTCCGCCGCGAGCAGTCGCAGGGCCTCTCGCTTTGCGTCGTCGTTTGGCGGCTTCCTGACGATGTCACGCGCTACCGAATAGGCTTCCGCGTGCACGTCATAACTGAGGAGTTGCAGCGCCTTCTCAGGTGGGACCAATGCTTTTTCAGGGTTCTGCAACCCTTCGAGGAGTTTCTTCTGCGCGAAGCCGTCTTTCTCGCGTGCGAGCAGGCCGAGCACACGCTGACGTAGCTCCGGGTCCGGGTCTACCGCGACCTCGCGTAAGGTGGCAATGTAGTCCCCGCGACACGATTCGAATGCGACGACGCTGAAGCTCGCCGCCGCGAGCGACTGCAACGCCGCAAGCCGCACCGCCACGGGCTCGTTCTGATCGCGAAGGACGTTCAACAGCGCCTGCAGGCTCTCGTCGCTGCCACATACGGCCAGAGGCGCTTCCGCCAGGGCCGCAACTCGCTCCTTGACGGTCCTTCGCGCACTTGTCCCGATTGACAACGCAGTTCGGGCCGACCTGGTCGCCGCACTCTTCGGCTTCTTCGCCGCCTTTGAGCTTTTTGCAGCTTTACGTTTCGTGGTCATGGTTCCTATCTCCTCGTGCAAGGCACGTTAGGCAAATCGCACATCGTCGTAATCGAATCCCATGCGTGAAAGGGCGTTGACGGAGCCCTGGTAATCCAGGCTGCTCCGCACTCGCGGTTGTGGCCCCGGCGCACTGACACACAGCGACGCGGCCATCGCGCCACCGGGAGCCGTCGGAGGACGCGCGCCCCCGGTGATCCCGTTCCACGGCCACATTGTGTCAGGCAGGTTATGGCCGATCGGATTCCCGGGATTGCTGTCATACGAGGCCGCCTGCGCCGGATCGAAGCGGCCAAGCTGTTGCTGCCATTTTGCCCACAGTCGATCGACGTTGCAGTGAAGCAGGAAGAACAGCGGATCTCGCGCGGCGGTATGGATGCTGGAGACGGAACCGCCGAAGCTGGTATGCGCTGATCCGTGCGGGTTGCCCTCCAGTGTCCGGAACCGTGGGTACTGATTACCAAGGGCCAGCGTCTGCGCCTCGGTGCGGAGGCCAGGCGGCGCCGCGGCGGTGTTGAAGAAGGGTCGGCGATTAATTCCCTGAACGCCGTCGGTTCTCCAGAATTGTAGCGGGTTGGTTGGGCTGAACTGGACGGTGCCAATTGCATTGGAGACACCGAGGAACTCGCGTGTAAAGATGTTTGGCGCGGGCTGGTCGAAGCGCCAGTAGGGCAATGAGACGCTCGGGTCGATAGCTTGAAGCTCGCGTTCGAGATCGAGGAGGTAAGCGCGGTGCCAGGGAAGAAAACCCGGTGCGCCATGGGCCTGCGGCGAGCTCACGTTGGTGTGCATGTCGCGAAAGTCCGTGAAACGCCCCGCGCCCTGGTTATTGAGCTGCGCGAATGCCGACACGAGGCGGTCGCGTTCTCCCGGCGTCAGCGTGTTAGCGTTCTTTCGGATGCGCACCATCACCTGCATCGAGCCAACCAGTGTGGCTGCGGTGCGGGCTTCGATTGTCACATCTCCATTGTTGACGCTGGGTCGCCCGAACCTGCCGGCGACGAAAAACGGAACGGAGGCACCACTGATTGGGACCGGGACTGTCAGACTGTTGGAGAACGCTCCCGTTGTCCTCCGGAACACGACCGCGCCACCACTAGCCGTCGATCTCCCCGCAATTTGCAAATTGACTACGGGCGAGGTAGCGCCGGACGGATCGGTCACGCGGATCCGGCATGGAGACGGAACCCACGAGACGAATCGCGCTCTGGGGTCTACGCTGTTGTTGATCTGCAACTCAACTTTCATTGTCATGCCTCCTATGACGAGTTTCTCAGCTTCTTCTTATTAGATTGCAAGCAGTATATTTTGACCATCGGAAGATGGTTACTGACCTGGAACAAGGAACATATTACGGGCCGACATGGGCAGCGGTTCACCAGCGCCGCGCGACGTCGTGAGATAAAATAAGACTCGAGGCCGGGCGTGGGGCCGGGCGGCTCCGATGCACCCGCTGACTTGGCCTGGAGCACTCCTTCCTCCTCTTCATCAGGCGCCGACCGCCGTTGGCGTTCCTCTTCGCACTCTTGGCAGACTCGCTGGATTGTCAACGGCGCGCGCTGGATGGATGTCGGCTCTTGCAGGTCCGGCATGCGCATGACCTCATCGGCCACACGGTCGGCCTCGCGCTCGTACTTGTCACCGGCGCGGCCAACGGTGAGCGTGGGCTGGATGAGCTGCGAGTGAAGCCATCGCGCAGTAGCCCTGTTGCCGACCGTTCGCTGAAGGTGCTGGACCTGAGCGCCCGGTTCGGTTCGACGTAACTGCGGAGACCGGACGGCAGACGTGCGTCCGGAGCTCCGAGATCCGGTCTTGCGGCTCATCCGTTGTAGTAGTGTCGCTATCGCCAGTGTTGCGTGTGGGGGGCCTGCAGACAGGTCGGGGCGGAAGCAGCCCCTCTCTCCGCTCCCTAATTCTAGATCATTTGCAGCCATTCACTCGATGGTCGTGGGCCAGGGCGCGGCGGAAGGAGAGGGGCCGCGCCGCAGCGGCCGGGCCCACGCCGGCCCAATGTTAGCGGAGCTATGACTAAGGATTCGGGAGAAAGACCCGCGTCAGCACCTGACGATCCTTCGGGCCAGTGGCTCCCGCCTCGCCGCACGTAAATACACCAGGCCGAACTTCCTGACACTCAGATCGCAGTTCGGCCTCTGGAGGATTGGCAATTCGGGTTGGATCGATGCCTTCTCCCTCGAGCGCGTCTGCAATCATCTCGGCGCGTCGTTGGCCTAAAGCTATGTTGTACTCGTCGGAGCCTTCGGGGGACGCCCTGCCGACGAGTTGCACCTTCAGGGCCGGATTGTCCCGCAACTGCGTGACCAGCTCTTTGAAGTTTGCGCTCCCCTCAGCGGTGAGACTGTCGCTGAGAGCCCTTTTTCCTGCCGCTTGCGGCGACGGCTTATCTCTTTGAAAGAAGATCTGCAGAGGGGAGGGCAAAGGTCTTGGGGGCGGTGGAGGCGGAGGTGGGAGGACGCAGGAGTCCCCCTTAGGAATCAGGGGGAGTACACAACATTCTCCCTTGGATGTTTGTTGTCCTGGAAGGCACAGATCTGGTGGCGGTGGCGGCGGGAGCGCCGTGCAATTCTCTTGCGCCGCGTCGGGAGTGGTGTCTTCCGGGCAGCATCTCGGGTTGAGCGCGTTGATGACTATCCGCTCCGGCGCGCAACACACCCGCGCGTTCTCATCGGGTGTTCCTGTCTTGCAGCACTGCCCTTTGTGTTCCTTGGTCGCGCCAGGTTTGAAGCCGGGCGGGCATGTGATCTCCGTGGCCGGCTTGTCTCTGCAATTGACGCCGGGAATCTTGCAGATCGCTTCGATGACGTCCTTGGAACATCCTCTCCCGAGAGGAGTTTTCGCACAACAGTTGACGAAATCCTGAAACCGACGCGCGGCGAGATCGATGCTGCAGTCGAAATCCGGTTCAGGGAAATCAGGTGGTCCTGGAGGCTCGGGCTGCCGTTGAACTTCATCGCGCTGGGCTGGAGATTCGAGCGCACCGCCTGATTGCTGGACGACATGCGTCAGCTCGTGAGCCAGGAGGCGATCGCCTTCCGAGGTCCCTGGACGGAAACGGCCAGGCGCAAAGTGGATGTTCGCACCGGTTGTGAAGGCCTGCGCGTTGATCTCGGCGGCGGCGTTTGCCGCGCGGTTGTCGGTGTGCACCCGCACGCCACTCAAATCGTACCCGAAGCGCGGCTCGAAGTAGCCTCGAGCAGAGACAGGCAGCGCCTGGCCGGCCCCCTGCGACGTCATCAGATAAGATTCGAGCCCGGGGGTGACGCCGGGCGGCTCCCATGCACCCGCTGACTTGGCCTGGAGCACTCCTTCCTCCTCTTCATCAGGCGCCGACCGCCGTTGGCGTCCTCTTCGCACTCTTGGCAGACTCGCTGGATTGTCAACGGCGCGCGCTGGATGGATGCCGGCTCTTGCAGGTCCGGCATGCGCATGACCTCATCGGCCACACGGTCGGCCTCGCGCTCGTACTTGTCACCGGCGCGGCCAACGGTGAGCGTGGGCTGGATGAGCTGCGAGCGAAGCCATCGCGCAGTAGCCCTGTTGCCGGCGGTTCGCTGGAGGTGCTGGACCTGAGCGCCCGGTTCGGTTCGACGTAACCGCGGAGACCGGACGGCGGACGTACGTCCGGAGCTCCGAGATCCGGCCTTGCGGGTCATCCGTTGTAGCAGTCTCGCCATCGCGGTGTCGCGCGTGAGGGGCCCTGCAGAGAGGTCGGGGCGGGAGCAGCCCCTCTCTCCGCCCTCTAATTCTAGATCGTTTGCAGCCATTCACTCAATGCGTCGGGACCAAGGTGGCGGCAGGAGATAAGGGGCGCGGTCGGATCTCGAAATGCGCCGTATGTGTTCCGACGGGACCCCGCTTCATGAGGCGGGACCTGATCTCCCCGGAGAAGGAAGCTCAGCCCCAGCGCGTACGGCGCGAGGAGGCTCCTCTGGGGGAGCGCGGGGAACGCATCTTCTCGGCGCGGCCCGCCTCGCTCTTCTGGAAGTCCTGGACCGTAGTCCATGCCCAGGCGTCCAGCCCCCTTCTCATGGCTCGTGCACTCGGCCATCACCAGCGTTCCGGATCCTTTCACGGCGATCCGGATCGGCCCCGGGCTCGGCGGCCCGAACCGAACCGGTCCTCGAAGCAGATCGGGGATCCCCGGGGCCGGCGGCAAACGCAGTCGCGTCTACGCCGAGAGGCCATGCGCGCCTCGACCACAGGCCCGGCCGAGGCGATCGTCGAGCCGGCCACCTCCGAAACTGGCATACGCTCGCCCGTCGCAAGGCGAGGTTCAGAAGCACCGCTCACCTCTCGTTGCTGCAAGGCGATCCCTTGCCTCCCTCCGGAGGCATAGACGGGGACTACGCGCAAGAGGTCGCGCAGTTGGGAGGCGCTGGTCGCACGATGCGATCTCTCGGAAGGATCGTTCGGCGAGGGGATCGTCGCTTTCCCTGAAATACGAAGCCCGAGGCCCCAAGGCTCCGAGACGTACTGACGGTAGAACCCGAGACATGGCGCCTTTCGGATTCCGGTTGCGGGTTTGCGGGCGCCGGTGCTAGGCCCAACGCCATGGCCGGTAGTGTAGCGTCCCCCACACCGATGATGCCGTCAATGGTATCTGCCAGGGCGCCTCCCCCGGTGTCTGATAGAGCGATTCTCCCAAGTGTATGATAGTTATGTTGCTTTTGGTGATTGGTGACACAACTTTCTAAATTCGCTAGGATCGTGAGCCTCCATAATCCGGTAATTTGTCACTCCAGAAATGGTAATATGTCACAGACTGCAGGTCTGTGGCCGGTTAGGATCCATGACGTCATCCAGAAGAAAGAGTACGGGACATGACCGGCTCCGTTCTGCTTCCGGCGGGGAATCGTGACCCGTACCGACAACGGATCTTCCTTTTGCGGCGTCAAGGCATCAAGTGTTATGGAGGCCGGCAGCAACCATGCCACACGGGAGGCTTTGTAGCGGCCATCGTCAATGTATCAATTGACGACGGCGATGGGCTCTCCGGGCAGGTCTATCGATCGCCCCGGCATTCGAGCCGAACAGCCTTACCTTTAAATAAGGGATCAGGCAAATCAGCGATGCCGTGAAGGAATCACGAGTAAGAAGTGGAAAGCAAATCATTACGTCCTGGAGTTGTAGAATCAGGAAAGTAACCGAGGCACTTCGGGTCTCAAACATCCCCAGTGGAATTGAGAAATGGCAGTTGTCGGTTTATATCGACGGTCCGTTTCAGCCATCTCTTTTGATGCGTATTCATTCGCATGACGAAGGCGGCGGTGTTCGCGTTATTGGTAGATCCTACGCTTGCCACGACTTGGTTTCACCAAGGCCGCCGTGGAGGAAGTGACGTCGGATATCCTCGATTGCGCCGAAGCGGGTGCGGCAGGCTACGTTACGGCGGATGCGTCCATCGACGACCTTGTTGCCGCAATCGAGCGCATCACGCATGAAGAATTGGTCTGCTCCCCGCGCGTTGCCGCCAAACTCTTCCGGCGCGTCTCAGAACGCCACGATCAGTGGGTCCCTGGCGCACCGCAGGTGAGCATGCTCACAAGCCGCGAACGACAAGTCCTTGACTTCATTCGGCAGGGCCACTCGAACAAGGAGATCGCCAGGAAACTCAACATCGCGGAGCCGACCGTCAAGAACCACGTCCACCATCTTCTCGAGAAGCTGAAAGTGGCGACCCGCGCGCAAGCAGCAGCTCGGGCCAAGCTTCCGGCAAGTCGTCGGCGCTTCGGTCTCGCGAATTGAAGTCGCGCGGGATCGGCTAGTTCCAAGGTGCCTATCCCGGTTGACGCCCAATACCCCTGGGGGTAGCGTTCGGGTGTGGCGAAGCGCTTCCCGACGACGTTGCTTGAATTCCAGCAGATATTCGGTGGGCTCAATCCCCCGATCTCAGCCCCGCAGCGCCCCCGCCTTGCCGTCCTCGATGACGAACGTCGCCAGGGTCGAGATCGGCGCCCCCGGTGTCTTCACGGTGTCCACGGCCTGCATTTCGACGACCGCGCGATCGCGCGACAGGGTGACGCGCGTGTAGCCGCGTCGGGTACCGTCGGCGAGCTTGATGTGCGGGTTTTCGGGGAGGACCGCGGCGATGCGCTCCGGCGGCCTGCCGTCGGAGCTGATAGAGGTCGTCACGAACTCCGTGGCCACGACCGGGGACCCGGGATCGTCGAAGTCGAGCTTGAGATCGGTGGCATAGAAGGCGTGGACGTCACCGCCCAGCACGATCGGGTTCGAGACGCGCCGCAGGGCGAGCGAGCGCAAGAGGCGCGAACGGGCCGCGGGGTAGCCGTCCCAGGCGTCGGTCCAGAACGACTGCCCGGGCCCGGACGTCGGATCGAGCCGGGCCATGAGGCTCTGCTGGGCGATGAGGTTCCAGCGGGCCCTCGAGCGGGCAAGGCCCTCGGTGAGCCAGCGTTCCTGCTCGGATCCGAGGATACTGCGGTTCGGATCGCTGCGCTCCGCACACGCCCCGACTGTGTTGGAACCGCCCCGTCCCGGTTTGGGGCAGGCTTGATAGTCACGATACTGGCGGCCATCGAGCAAATGGAATGCAGCCAGTCCCCCGAAGCCGACCCGCGCGTGGAGGCGCATATCGGGTCCACTCGGGCGCGCGCTCGCGGGCAGGGGCATGTGTTCGTAGTAGGCCCGGTAGGCCGCCGCCCGGCGAGCCAGGAATTGCTCGCGCGGCGTGAGATCCTGGGAGCGGTCATTGGCGTAGTCGTTATCGACCTCGTGGTCATCCCATATCGCGGCCCAGGGAAAGGCGGCGTGGGCCGCTTGCAGATCGAGATCGGATCGGTACAGCGCGTAGCGGTTCCGGTAATCGCTGAGACTCACCGCCTCCGCACCCGTGTGTGCGCGGACCGGCTGTTTTCCCCAGGAGCCCTCGTAGATGTAATCGCCGAGGTGTACGCAGAGGTCGAGCGCATCGCGGGCCATGTGCCGATAGGCCGTGTAATAGCCATGCTCATAGTGCTGGCACGAGGCGAAGGCGAAGCGCAGATCCGCAAGCCCGGCACCAACGGCCGGGGCCGTGCGTGTGCGTCCGACCGGGCTCAGCTCCGAGCCTGCCGTGAATCGATACCAGTACCAGCGCTCCGGCGCCAATCCCGTTAGCTCGACGTGTACGGAATGGGCGTCGTCCGGTCTCGCCAAGGTGACGCCGCGCCGTGCGATGCGCCGAAAGCGTTCGTCATGGGCCACCTCCCAGGCCACCTCAATGGGCAGCGCTCCCATCCCGCCACCCTGTAGCGGGTCCGGCGCAAGCCGTGTCCATAGCACCACGCCATCCTCCGTGGGATAGCCGGAGGCGACGCCGAGCGCGAAGGGATAGCGCGCAAAGCGCGGCTTGCGCGGCGCCGCGCGCACGAGCGGACTCGCGAGCGCGACCGCGCCCGCGAGCGCCCCGGTCAGGAACGTGCGGCGGGTGCAGGAAGGTTCGTCAGCGTCTCCGTTCGTCGTGCTAGCCATGGCTTGCGCCCGGAGACTACCACGAAAAGGCCTGCCCTTGCAGGCACCGGTCGAAAACGCGCGCAACGGCGGCCAACCCGCCCTGCATTACGGGTTCTGATTGCAAATCGTGGGTGCTATGCCGACGAGGTGGCGCGAGCTCAGCGCCGTGTCCGCGAAATCCGAAAACAGCCCATCCACGCCCAGGCAGTAAAACTCTAGATACTCGTCGACCGGATTGCCGCCATAGTCGCTCGCCAGGAACTGCCCCTCGTTGCGGAAGGTAAAGGGGTGGACGAAGAGGTGGGCGGCATGGGCGCGTGGTATGAGGTCCGTGGGTGGGAGGCGGGTAAGGTCGGCGTCGTTGACGGCGCCGTCACCGTTCACGTCATCTGGCTGGCCATCGCCGTTCTCATCGATGCCCTTGACGCTCACGATGTAGCGTTTCCAGGGTCCGATACCGTCCGCGTAGGTCTTGATCTCGGATAGGCCCGCATCGGTCAGGAGGTCCGCATAGGTGCGCGGATCGCCCGCGAGCACGAAGTCGAAGGGGCGATTCGGGATGAGCGTGCCGTCCAGGGCGACCCGCTTGGCGTCGATGAGCTGCACCAGACGCACGCCGGTGAGCCGGTTCAACGCCTTCAGGTTGGCGACCTCGAAGGACTGGGTGATCACCGGGTCTCGGCGTGTCTTGAATCCGTAGGCGTCGAGTATCGAAACCAGCCGCTGTTCTAGGGACAGCCCCACCGACTGATGATAGCTCGGGTGCTTGGTCTCCGGATAGACCCCGACCGGGCGGCCGCGCCGCTCGCCTTCTTGCAGTGCAAGCTCGATCACCTCCCGAAACGTCGGGACCTGGAAGAGGCCGTTGAATTGCTGCGGCCGGAACGGGACGCGCTGTACGGCACGCAGGGTCTTGATCTCGGCGAGGGTGAAGTCATCGGCGAACCAGCCTTCCTCCGTGGCGCCGTCGATCGTCTTCTGGGTCTTGCGCGCGGCGAGCTCCGGGTGTACGGCAACATCGGTCGTCTGGGTGATATTGATCTCGTGGCGCGCGATCAAGACCCCGTCCTTGGTCGAGACCAGATCGGGCTCGATGAAGTCGGCCCCCTGCCGGATCGCGAGCCGATAGGCCTCGAGTGTGTGCTCGGGCAGATAGCCGCTCGCGCCGCGATGGCCGATGACGAGCGGCGGGGCGCCCGTGAGGGTCGGAAAATCGCCGGCCGCGTGGCACGAGATGGCGGCACCCGTTAAAAGGCCGACAAAGACCAACAGTCGTTTTGAAGTGTTCATTCGCTCCCCCCCACGTGTGATTGCCCCTTGTGATAGAAGCCCGGTGTGGACCCACGCCGCTTCGGCGCAACGAGGCACAGCGTAAGGAGCCAGTATTACAATTCGGCAACAAACTCATGAACGCAGAATGAAACGGCACGGCCGCGGGCAGCAACGTCCATAGTACCGGCCATTTGTATACCACGGACGGTCACACAAAACGCCCAACCCCCTCCCAACCTCCCCCTTACGAAGGGGGAGGTTGGGAGGGGGTCCGTGGCCAGTATAATCCTGCGAGGCGATACCGAAAGCGGCTTGCGGTGCGATTCCTCAGCGATATAGAAAGCTCACGAGGTCCTTGTTGTGGGAGAATGCCGATGGGTTGGGTGCCAGCCCGTCGCAATTGTGGATCAGGAGCGGGACATCCATCTCGTGGAGCGACCCGTGCGCGCGGTAGCTCGGATCGAGATCGGCATACGCGCCGTCCATCTCGCCGAACATGGTATCGCGATCGCCCAGGACCACCATATCGCCGATGCGTTCGAGAGGCAGATGAAAACGGCTCGCGACCTCTTCGCTCGGCAAAAGGCTTTCGATGCCCGGCAGCCCGCACAGGCACGCCTCGACCCTTGCGTAGTCGTTGGGATCGTGGAGCCACAACCAGGCGCAACCGCTGTAGTTCTTGTGGTGTTGGATATAGTAGTCGCGCTCGGGGGAGAGCATGAAGCGGATCGGCATACCGGCTTCCTCGCAGACCCGCGTCAGGTCCCAGCAGCGGGTCTTGAAATTCATGCCGTGGTCCGCGGTGATGAAAAAGGCCGCGTCGGGCGCGGCGGCGCACGCCTCCCCGATCAAGGCATCGAGGCGCTCCAGGTGTTCCTGTGACGCGGGTGCCTCAGGGGGCACCTGTGCATCGGATAGTCTGTCGTATGCACATACATCAACTGGAGGTCCGGCCGGATGTTCAGGAGATCCACGGCAGCCTGCCACAACCAGCAGTTGATCTCACGGCTGTAGATCCCCGGCGGTTGCCCGTGACGCGCGACGAGATCGGTCGGCGGGTCTTCGGCGGTCGCGGCGAGCGCGACACCCTTGTTGAACAACTCGAGTGTTTTGCGCTTAGCCGACAAGAGCCCCGTGTGCACGCCACAACGCGCCGCGCGTTGAAACAAGGTCTCGACGCGTATGAGATCGCCCGAGTTCATGTAGGCGGCCTGTCCATTCTCCTCGTCGAGATAGGAGTTAGCGCAGATCCCATGCTCGGCAGGCCACGCCCCGCAGCTGATCGAGGCGTTGTTGACGTTGGTCACGCTCGGGAACATCGCCGAAACCGGCCGGCAGGTGCCAAGACGCCGGTGCGCTTGGCGGTCACCGATCTCGAGGGGCTGGAGCAGATCCAGCGAGAGTTCGGGGGGTTTCGTGATCGCCTTTCCAGGGACACGGGCATCCCGATGGAGTTCTATCCGGTGCCGAACCGTACGGCCGCGGTGGAGCCATGAACGCCAAGAAGGTCGATCTGGTACTGACCGGTCCCGCGATGGCAACCGGATGACTATCCCGTTACCGGCGCCGTCGGTGCGAGAAGGGGCCGCCGGCCGGCCAGAGATCGCGGTGCAGTGAGGCGAACGATGGCCGCGACGCACGCTTGCGTCACGCTCGAGTCATATTCCCTTGGCATCCTTGAATGCGTTCGGGACCCTCCCAGCGGGTCCCCGGTAGCCTGATGCCTAGAACGAGCCCCACTGAGCGGAGGTAACACCCTATGTACCGCGTCGATATATTGCCGAATCCACCCTTGGCAAGGATTGCCGGCTCCGGACGAGGAGCGAGAAGGGTGGCCTTTTGTCTCCTCGTGTCGTGTGCGGGATCGACAATGGCCGCGACCCTCACGGGCCGAGCGGTGCTCCCCGCCGTGACCTTCGCACCGGGGCCGACCTCGGGCAAGCTCATCGGGCCAGGACCGTTCAATGGGATTATCCCTCCGTTCCCGGACCAACAGCCCGTCCAAGGCTTTTCGGGCGCGCTCGATCGGGGCGACGGCACATTCGAGGTGATGGCCGACAACGGCTTTGGCGCAAAGGACAACTCCGCGGACTTTCATCTGCGTGTGTACACCGTGCGGCCGAGCTTCGTGACCGATAGCGGCGGGAACGCCAACGTGACGGTGGAGCGTTTCGTGGAGCTGACCGATCCCAAACGTCGTTCGGGTTTCCCTATTCAAAACGAGAACGTGCTCGGAAGGGTGCTGACCGGTGCAGATTTGGACATCGAATCGATCCAACGCGGGCGCGACGGTAGCCTTTGGATCGGGGATGAATTCGGGCCGTTCGTGCTGCACGTGTCCGCGTCCGGAGAGCTGCTCGATGCGCCTTTTCCGACACCGGGCGTGCAGAGCGACTCGAATCCCTTCATTCCCGCCGGTAGCGGAAACCTGCCCAATAGCCGAGGCTTTGAAGGCATGGCCATTTCGCCCGATGGTCGCTTCTTATACCCGATGCTGGAAGGAGCACTGAAGACCGATCCCGATCCCAAGCTCACGCTTCGGCTCTTCGAGTTCGACACCGTTGCAAAGGGCTTTACCGGCAGGCTATGGCGTTACCGGTTGGAAAACTCGGGCAACGCCTTGGGCGATCTGCAATCCATAAACGACCATGAGCTTCTCATCATCGAGCGGGACGCAGCCCAAGGACCTGCCGCCGCATTGAAGAAGGTTTTCAGGATCGATCTATTGCAGATCGATCGGGCGGGTTTTGTGGCCAAGACCGAGCCCTTGAACCTCCTCGACATCGACGATCCCAATGGGATCTCGACCTCCGTCCCCCCACCTCGCCCTGGAGACTTCGGTCTCGGGGATAGGTTCAGGTTTCCCTTCATCACCATCGAAGACGTAGTGATCCTGTCGCCTTCGGAACTCCTGGTCATCAACGACAACAATTTTCCGTTCTCGGCAGGCCGCAACCCGAGCCTTCCCGATGACAATGAATTCATTCGAGTCCGACTCGACGACGCACTCGACGTCGACCCGGAGGTTCTGGTGCGGCCACCGCTTTTGACGGCGCGCGAGGAGCTTCTGGCCGGGGCGGATGCGGCGCTCACGGGCGCGTTCGACGACGCCGGTGGATCGGGGACGCTCGCCCTTGCGGCAATGAAACGCGCCCGGGATTTATTCCGTTTATATGAGCCGAAAAGGCTCGAAAAGCGCCTACACCTTTTGCGTGAAGCGCGAGAGCTCACCGGTGTCGCGCTCGACAAGGCGGAGCTCCGCCGATCGGAGCAAGGCCGCGGCCGGCTTCATCGCAGCCTGGGGCTTGATTCGTCAGGCCCTGCCGCGAGTGAAGAACTAGAGCGGCGACTCTACCGCGGGGCGTTTGCGCAGCTACGAATGGAGCAGATCGACGGCTTGGTCGGCACCGCTAGCCGATAGCTTTGTAAGACGCAGGAGGGACCCGGTGCCCCGACTGCCTTTCGTCATTCCAACCAGAAGAGGTTCCCGATGCCAAACCGATCCTGCGAGCGCGAGGGCCACGTGATGTCCTCTGAACGGCACCAGCGTCCCGCCCCCCTATCCCTGCAACGCATGCGCACCATCCGATATTGGGCACGGTGTCTCCTATGTGGAGTATTGGCGGTGGGCTCAGTACTGAGCACGTCCGCGATTGCCGCACCCAAGGTCGTGATGCTCTCTCTGGACGGTGCCACGCCCCGTAACATCGAAAGGTTTCTGAACGATGGCACCTTGAGCGAAAGACGCGGCCTTGGGCTCCTCATCAAACGCGGGGTGATGGCGGAGCGGAATGTCACCGTGACTCCGTCGCTCACCGCTCCCGGGCATATCGCGATCGCGACCGGCTCGACGGCGGCAAAGAACGACGTCCTTGCCAACAGCTTTCACCTACTCGCCAGCCCCTTCGCGAGGAACATCAGCGGCTTTTCCGCCCCCATCGGCGGCTATCTGTTCAGTCCCCACGGGCCCGAGGAAAGTCGGGACCCGAGCGCCGAGCCCCTGTGGGTAGCGTTGGCGAGCTGCCGGAAAAAAGGTCGTGACCGCGACCTTTCCAGGCGGGGACGGGCTCGATATCCGCGTACCCGGCCTGATCGATAACCCCGTCATCCAGCCGGCGAGCGTGCGCACGGTGGACTATACGGTACCCTTCGGGGCTTTCGCCGGCTTGGGTGCGCGGGGCTTCGAGCTGTCCGGTTCGGATTTCGGTCTCGCTCCGCAAACGACGCTCGACCAACTTGAGGCCGCCGGCCGGACGAGTTTCAGCTCGGTTCGGCAGACTCCGCTCGAAACCTTCACCGTGGGAGGCGTTAGCTACGACATCCGTGTCGCGGCCCTCGATACCTCCGATGATAACGCGATCAACTACGATACCGTGGTATTCTTCGACGAAACCCAGGGGATCCTGCCTGGCTCATTCTCGCTGCCCGCGACGGGACCGGCCTTCGTGAAAGCGAATGCGGGACGCTCCAGTCTCTTCTACCTGGAAGGAAGCAGTAACCAGGCGGGCACTGCGTTCTATGTCGCGCATCTCGCCCCGGACCTATCGAGCGTCCGCATCGCGCGCTACGCGGCCAATTTCATCCCGCGCAATGAACCCGTGTCAGAAAACGTGGGCGACGCCAACAGCCACGTGGGCTTCTGGGCCCCGCAACCGGACTTTCGCATTCCCGAACGCCTGAGCCCTGGATTTGTCAACTTCCCGGACCTCGAGCTTGAGGCGATCTACCAAGATCAGGTCCGCTCCTTCGTCGATTACCAGACCCGCCTCGCCCTGCGGTCCATCGAACAAAACCAAGACGCCGATCTCGCCATGATCTATATCGAGCAGCCGGACGGCTCGGGTCATCAGTTCTTGATTACCGATCCGCGGCAGGCGACCAATCCGCTGGACGCGAGCTCCATCGGTCCGAATCAGGATCGAGCGAAAGTACTCCGTTATCGCGAATATCTTCGTCGCGCGTACCAGGTCGCGGATGACGCGGTACAACGTATCATCGAGGCCGTGGGTCAGGAACCCAATGGCCAGCCGAGGAGCAATTTCATCGTAGTCTCGGACCACGGTTTCGCCCCGTTCCATACGGCCGTCAACATCAATAACCTTCTCACAAGCCACGGGCTCGAACCCACCAAGGTCCGCGCCATCACTTCGGGACCGGCCGTGAACGTCTACATCAACCTCCAGGGACGCGAGCCGGACGGCATCGTTTCGCGCGAGGAGTACATCACCTTACAGCATCGGATCGCCGGAATCTTCGGACAATTGATCGATACCAACCCGATCTACACCATGGGAGAAGCGAGCTCTCTGGTCTTCGAAAAGGTCTACCGCCGGCCTCTGCCCACCGACGTTGCTGACCCGTCCTTTGGCCTCGGAACCAGCGAGTTCATCGGTTAAGATGGGGGCGATGTCTTCGCGCTGCTCGACGTCGGCTACAACTTCGATGGGACGCAGGCACCCGTTGTCCAGCGTCTTGGTGACCCGAGTGTAACCGCTCCGGTCTTTTCCGTACCGAACTTCTATGGCGCTCACGGCTACAATCCGAAGCAGAGAGCATGAGCGCGATCTTTCCGAAGGACCGGGTAGACGGCGGGCATCGTGAGCCGTGAACCGACTCAGGATGTCCGCCACCGGTAAGGAGCGGGGTCCGAGGCGGGAGGCCCCCCTCTAGATAAACCGATCCTCTGTCCTTGCGCTGTGGTGATCACGCAGGGGATCGGCCGCACCAGGCCGAATAATCCCCGCCCCACCGATCGCCTGCGCGGCTGCGCCGTCCGCGACTTGATACCATTCGGTACTTCCCTAATACTAGCCAAACATATTTGAAATTTGAGATCCACCGGGCGTTTGACCGATGATCTTGTTATCGAGACGAGACCAAGGGAGGGACGACCGGTGGAATGGTTCGCGAAGCTGTTTGGCAGCCTGCTGGTG
>JALZID010000047.1 GCA_030860485.1 Pseudomonadota bacterium
TTCCACCTCGGTGGTGTGGGCGACAACTTGCCGAGCTTTCGCCACCAGTTCTTCGTCGATTCGTCGTGGTCTCGCCATCCAACCACTGTGCCATATTTAGTCTCATCTTGAAAGCACAATAGAATAAGTGCCGCGCACGAACAGCGGCCAGCCGCTGGTGGATTGCACCTCCGCGCGAAACTCCCAGCATGGGGAATGATCCTCGTCATCCTCCCAAACGATATCGGCCGCGATCCGCTTGCTGCTATCGTTCATCAGCGCGTCGAACTCCGTATTGCTGATCGTCATCGAGCGCCCCTCCGGTCTGTAGCCGTCCATCGAACAATAGCCCAAAGGCTCAAGGCCGTATAGCTCATGCCTCGGCGCGTACGGCGTCGAGGTCGGCCTCATCGGTGTCGTTGTCGCCCTCCAAGAGCGTGTCGGTGTCCTGCAGCGGCTCTGGATCATCGACCTCGTCCGGCAAGCGCACCGCCGCCTCGCGCACGTCTAGCTTGCCGGTTACCACATCGGCGATCAGGCGGGTGCGGTATTCGCGGAGGAGGGAGATTTCGCGGTGGGCGCGCTGGATGGCGGCCGCAAATGGAGCTATTTTATCAGCGACGGCCGCAACTATTCCCTGCTGTTCTTTGGGCGGCGGAAGGGTAATGAACATTCGCTTGAGGTGAGTCGGACCGAAGTGTTCGATCCCAACACCCGATTTCGCGGCGTCGATTTGCTGTTGGAACGGCCGACAACCCATGTAGAGCCGAACGAAGGGCATGAACGCTTCCTTAGTCATTGTCCAGAGGCGCAAGATCCCTGTGTAAGGGATCGCATTAACCACGACGTCCGTCGCAAGACAAACACTTCCAGTACTCGCACTCGCGCTTAGTAGGTAATCGCCAGCGCGTACAGCAAAGTGACTCCAGCGACGCCGGACCATCTCAGGGTCTAGGAAGTTGCACCCCTCCAGAGACGCGAACTCCCAACGCACGCATGAGATCCGAAGCAACGGGACTCCTTCATCGCGGAAGTCTGCCGCCATGATCCCCGGTCCTTCTTGGAAACCGATCCGGCGCTTAAAGCGCACCACCTCCCAATGCTCCGGCACATCCCCCAGCCACTCCACGCCCGAGGGCTTGAGGCGGACGTTGGGGTCGAAGCCGCGGGTCACGGCGCGATGGATGATGGCCTCCTTCTGCTCCTCCAGCAGCTTGATCAGCTTCTGCTTGGCGTGGATGTAGCGCCGGATACGCCGGTCGGCTTGGTCGAGGAAGCGGACGATGGCGGATTGTTCGGGAAGCGGTGGCAAGCACCCGTAGATCATCTTGAAGTGCTCAGGTCGCAGGCTCCACATGTCGGATGTGATGCCGTATGACCATCGCTCGGCCTCCTTCGCGAAGCTCGGCGTCCGAAATATATGATGGAAGTAACGAGGATTGTGCTCGCCGTGAAGTCGGACAACGATATAGGCGGGACTGACGATGCCACGAAAGTCTGACACGCCGACTGCTCCCTGCCACGCCCGCATCTTGTTGTAGGTGATGTCGCCCGGGCACACGAGCTTGTAGGCGGACTTGTCTAGTTTCGAGCTGTCCTTCTTGGAGCTGCCCGCGAGCAGAGCACCCTGTTTGATCACGCCTCGGGTAATTGTAACGGAGAGCATCTGTTCGTCCGGGTGATCGCAGTCTTTGACCTCGTTGAAGAGCGCGCGATGGGGTAGCACCTCCCAATGCCCCGGCACCTCCCCCAGCCACGGCACGCCAGAGTCCTTGTAGGTGGGATAGGGCTTGAGGCCGTCGATCATGGTGATTCATCCCCTTGTAGGGGCACCCCTCGTGGGTGCCCTTCGCCATGGGAATGCCCGGGATCGCCGGAATGTGAATTCGCACCGGGACGGCGAAACAAGTGTTCTGCGTTAGGGCGGCCACACGAGACCGCCCCTACGATTCCCTGCGGGTTTTCAGGGTCGTCTGTCCCGCGGGCGGGGTTGTCCGCGATGTATTGCCTGATGCGGTAAAAGACTTCCTCGTTGCGAACGATGTGTTCGAAATAATTGCGCTGCCACAATCGCCCGCGAAACGGTGACCATCCCTGCGTTGTGACCCCGCGCGCATAGGCAACGGTTGTCAACGATTTGAATGCCCCGACGATATGGCCCACGGCGCGGTCCCGCGTCGTTGTCACGGGAACGGGCGTAGGGGCAACCCGTGTGGTTGCCCCCGATTGGGCGTCGGTGATGACGATGATGCCGTGGATGTGATTTGGCATCACGACGAATGCATCCAGATCGATGTTGATGAACCGGGTGCACAATGCATCCCATTCGGCGGCTACCATCCGCCCGGCCTCGTTCAACCGCATGTGGCCGTCCACCACCCCCCCGAACAGGCAGCTACGATCTTGGATAACCATGGTCACGAAATACGCTCCCGCCTGTGTGTAGTCGTATCCCCGCAGACGTATCGAGCGCCGATGCTGGCGTTCAGGGTCGAAGAGCACCGTTATCGCCCGCCTCCTCCGATGATCTCGCCGAGCAGCCCCTCGGTTTCCTTCTCGATCGCGAGAATATCGGCGCGGATCTCCTCGATCGTGCGCAGCGGCTGCGGCTTGTAGAAATAGCGGGTGAAGCTGATCTCGTAACCGGTCTTGACGCTGTCCGGGACGTACCAGGCATCAGGCGCGTGCGGCAGGACTTCGCGGCGGAGGAAGGCCTCGATGCCGCCGTCTTCCAGCAGCGGCACCTGCTCGGTGTCGCGCAGCTCGGGATCGGGCTCGTATTCGACGACAGAACGGCCACGAGGGTCTGCCCCTACGATCGGATTCGCGAACAGGCCGCGCAGCGGATCGGGTCCGGTGCCACGCTTGTGGATCTTCTTGATGACGGGCGGGGCATCCTCCGCGCGCTTTGCGGTCTCCTTGAGTGCCTTGATCTCCTTCGGAGTGTAAGCGCGATCGGGCTCGATGCCCTTGAGCCGCAACGGCCGCTCGACGGTCACTTTCCAATATCCGAAGGCGGCGTTCGGAAAGATCTTGGACCGCTCGGTCTCCTTGAAGGCTAGGAAGGTGTCGCAGATCCGCCGGATGTCCTCCTCGGACAGCTCGCAGTTCTTCTTGCCGAGGTTTTTTCGCAGGGGCTTAAACCACTGCGTGCCGTCGATCAACTGCACCTTGCCGCGGCGGTGTGCGGGTTTGCGGTTGGTGAGCACCCAGATGTAGGTGGCGATCCCGGTGTTGTAGAACATGTTGAGGGGCAGGGCGACGATGGCTTCGAGCCAATCGTTCTCGATGATCCAGCGGCGGATGTTGCTCTCGCCCTGGCCGGCATCGCCGGTGAAGAGCGACGAGCCGTTGTGCACCTCGGCGAGGCGACTGCCGAGCTTGGTGCCTGCCTTCATCTTCGACAGCATGTTGGCCAGGAACAGCATCTGGCCGTCGCTCGAACGGGTGAGGAGCGAATACTCCGCATCTCCGGCGTGCTCGATCACGAAGCGGCGGTCCTTGATCCCGCCTTTTCCGCCCATGCGTTCGAGATCGCTCTTCCAGCTCTTGCCGTAGGGCGGATTCGACAGCATGAAATCGAACTCCCGCGAGGGAAAGGCGTCGTTGGCGAGCGTCGAGTGCTCCGGCCCGCCGACGATGTTGTCCGCCGCGTCGCCCCCGCCTTTGAGCAATAGGTCGGCTTTACAGATGGCATAGGTCTCGGCGTTGATCTCCTGCCCGTAGAGGTGCGTGGATACCACTTTGCCGTGCTGTTTGGCGAGCCGCTGCAGCGTCTCTTCGGCGACGGTCAGCATGCCACCGGTGCCGCAGGCGCCGTCGTAAAGCAGGTACGTGCCGGATTCGAGGCCGTCGGCGATGGGCAACAGGATCAGCCTCGCCATGAGCTTCACCGCATCCCGCGGCGTCCAGTGCTCGCCCGCCTCCTCGTTGTTCTCCTCGTTAAAGCGGCGCACCAGCTCCTCGAAGATCGTGCCCATCGCATGGTTGTCGAGGCCCGGATGCTTCATGGAGCCGTCGCCGTTTAATACGGGGTTGGGGCTTAGGTTGATCTCGGGCGAAAGGAACCTCGCGATCAGCGTGCCGAGCGCATCGGCCTTCGAGAGCCGCGGGATCTGATTGCGAAACTCGAAGTTGTCGAGGATGTCCTGGACGTTCGGCGAGAAGCCGTCGAGATAGGCCTCGAAGTCGGCCTTTAGCTGCTGCTGGCTGGCGCGATTTTTAAGGTCACGGAGAGTGAACTTCGACGTGTTGTGAAAGGCTTGTCCCGCCGCCTGCCGCAGCGCCTGGTCTTGGTGAACGATGCCGGCCTTGTCGAGCGACGCCTTCATTTCGAGCACGGCCTGCTTGGTCGGCTCGAGCACGACGTCGAGACGGCGCAGCACCGTCATCGGAAGGATCACGTCGCGATATTTTCCACGCACGTAGAGATCGCGCAGCACGTCGTCCGCGATGCCCCAGAGGAAGTTGGCGATCCAGTTGAGTTGCGATGGTTCCATGGATCCTGTATGGCCGGGGCGGACCTATGCCGATGTTCGATCCGTCGTATTGCCAGTCGGCGGTCGCCTCGCTGGCCGATGCGACCCACTACAAGTAATCAGTCAAGATGATTCAAACAGGCACATCATTCCGGCATGGATTGCTCGGAATCCAGAGCACATGGACGTAGGTGCTGTCCTGACCCTGGACCCCGGCAATCCTTGCCGGGGTGGCGAGTCACTTCGATTTGGCATGACCGACACTTAGAGCGCCGGTCCGGCCGCAGGGCCGAGCATCTCTCGGCGCACGAGAGGGATGGGGGGGGCGCCAAAGGACAGGAGCTGGTCGTGGAACGTGCGCCAAGCGGAGCGGCCGCCGTGCCGCCGCGTCCAGTCGTCACGGAGCTTCCGGATCATCAACTTGCCGAGCGTGTAGTTGAGATAGGCCGGATCGAAGGTCCCGCGCGCCGCCTGCTGTCGCGCGTTCGCCGGGTCCTGGAACGCCAGCTCGCGGAACATGCGGTCGGACTCCGCCACCGTCATGCCCTGGGTGTGCAACCCGATGGCGGACAGGTAACGCGCGTTGCGGAGGAGCGCATTCAACAACTGTCCGATATGGGTTGCCGGATCGCCGTAGCGGAACCGCGCTTCCCACACGAGCTCCTCGGCGTAGTGGGCCCAGCCCTCGCTGAAGCCATAGCCGACGAACACCTGGGCGAGCCGGGAGCGCGCGCGGTGGGCATGCAGGTGCTGCAGGAAATGCCCCGGCCACACCTCATGGGCCGAGATGAACACGAGATCGGCCTCGGCGCGGATATAGGCCGCGCGTTCCAAGGGCGACCACTTCGGGTCCGGTGGGGCGACGTAATAGATCGACGCCAGGCCGTGCTCGAAGGGACCGGGGATAGCGATGTAGGCCGGGTTCCAGCGCTGATAGGGAGGCGATTCCGCGACCTCGGCCTCTTCGGTGCCGGGGATGCTGACGAGCCCGCGGCTCTCGACGAAGCGCTTGAGCACCGGGAGCTGGCGGCGGGCCTCGGCCACCGGGCCGCCAGCGGGCTTGGCCAGGCGCATCCGGGTGACGCAGGCCTTGAGGTCGTGGCTCGGAAGATAACGATCACAGGCCGCCCGCAACGCGCTGAGATTGCGCGCCATATCGTCCCAGCCGGCCTCCTCCAGTCGATCGAGCGGGAGGTCCACGCCTTCGGTCGCCCGCAGCATCGCGCGGAAGCGCTCGGCCCCGAGGGCGTAGCGGCCGGGTGCCGTGCGGCGCTTGCCGTGGAGCCAGGCCACGATGCCTCGCATTTCGCTCGCGGCGCGGGAGTTGGCGGCCTGAAAGCGCACTTGCAGCGGCGCTTCGGACACGGACGTGAAGGCCGCGGGCACCGCCTTTTCATAATAGTCCGCGAGCCCGCCGAAAAGCGTCACGCCGAGGTCCAGATAGGTCCTGGGCAATGGCCCCGCGAGGTTCTGACGGATCTGAGCGACCGCGGTCGGGATGGCCTCGGCATAGCCGACGTAGGCCTTCAAGCGATCGGCGAGCGGCGCGTAAGGGCGAACGACATAGACGTTGGGGTCCAGGGCATCGCTGTAGTAGAGCGGGTTCTTGTGGGGCCATCCCACCTCTTCGAGCCAGAAGAGCTCGCGGTCGAGGTGTGCGATCAGGTAATCCCGTTCGAAACGCGCGTTCGGGCTCAGGGTGTTGAAGGTGAGGGCCTGGGTACGCGCGGCGCGCAGGCGGGTGGCCAACTCCTTGAGCGCCGTGGCGCGCCAGTCCGGCAGGCGGCCATCGAACTCGTGGCGGCCGAGCTGTACGGCATAGCTCGGATGGTCCTTGTAGTACTGGTCGAGAAACCCGCTCACGAACTGGTCCCATTGCGGGTGCCCTGTGCCCGTTGCCTGCCCTGGGATCGTGCCGCCCGGAGCAGGGGTCGGGCGGTGGGCGCATGCGGCCGCGAGCACGAGCACGCCGAGGACGAGGCCGAGTAATCGGCGGGTCGTCTTCATGCCGTGCAGCGGAGCCCGGTGCCTGGGGCGAGGAAGGGGGGTCGGGCTTCGGCGGGTGTCAAGCAGGGCTATTCGAGGGGGATGTTCGCGAAGCCCGGGTCCGGACGATAGGCGCTACCGAAGCGGGCCGCGAGATCGGACAGCCTCTCCGTGACCCGATCCCGGCCGCGCTCCTTCAAATAGTGCATGGGCCCGCCGCGAAACGGCGCGAAGCCGGCCCCGAAGATCATGCCGGCGTCCACGAGATCGGCGTCTTCGACCACCCCTTCGCGCAGGCAGGCGACACACTCGTTCAACATGCGCAGGATCAGCCGGTCGGTGATGTCGTCGCTGGGGCCGTGGTCCTTGGGCACCGCAGGCCGCTCGATCTTGCCCTTTCGATACTTGTAAAACCCTTGCCCGCTCTTGCGACCCAGGTGCCCCTGTTTGACCAGCTCTTCCAGGCGCGCCGGCACCGGGCTGCCGAAATGCCGCCCCAGGATCCCACCGACCGAGAGACACACGTCGAGACCGACCGTGTCGGCCAGCTCGATGGGGCCCATGGGCATCCCGAAGTCCGTGGCAGCCTGGTCGATGCGCGTCGCCGGCAGGCCCTCGGAGAGCATCGTGATCGCCTCCATGAGATAGGGCAAGAGGATACGGTTGACGAGAAATCCGGGGGCGCTGCGCACGGGCAGCGGCAGGCGGTCGATGCGGCGGGCGAAGCCTGCGGCCTGGCTTTGGACGGCGCCGTCGGTCGACGGCGTCGAGATGATCTCGACGAGCTGCATCTTCGCCACCGGGTTGAAGAAATGTAGACCTACCAGTCGCTCCGGCCGCTTCAGGCATTCCGCGAGGGTCTCGAGCGGGATGCTGGAGGTGTTGGTCGCGAGCAGGGCGTCGGGTTTCAAGCGTGGTTCGACGGCACGGTAGACCTCGTGCTTGGCCTCGATGTTCTCGATGATGGCCTCGATCACGACATCAGCCTTGGGTATCCCGAGCCCCTGGGGATCGGGGACCAGGCGGTCGAGCGCGGCTTGCCGCTGCCGCCGATCGCGGATGCGCTTGGAATAGAGATCGTTGGCGCGGCGTAGCGCCGGGGCGATGTACTTGGGGGCGCGGTCTTGCAGGGTCACCTGCAGCCCGCGCAAAGCGCACCAGGCGGCGATGTCCCCGCCCATGACCCCGGCACCGATGACGTGTAGGCGGGGGTTGGCCCCGGTTTCCCCGCGGCCCAGGGACTTCAGACGCTCCTGCAGGAAGAACACGCGCACCAGGTTGCGCGCCGTACTCCCGGTCGCGAGCCTCGCGATGGACTGCGCCTCCTCGGCGAGCATGCGGCGCTCGTCACCGCCGTAACGCTCGAAGAGATCGATGAGGGCATAGGGCGCCGGGTAGTGTGCGGCCGGGGCGCGCTTCCGGACCTCTCGGCGCAGGTAGGCCCCGAGCAGCGGGCGCAGCGGTTTCATCGCTGCCACGCGCGCCAGGACGCCCGGCCGGTGGCGGGGCGGGGGCCGGGTGGCATGGGCCAGGGCCGCGGCACGGAAGTGGCGCTCCGGCACCGCGCGATCCACGAGCCCCAAGCGCTCGGCGGCGCGCGCGTCCACCGTGCGCCCGCTCAGCATGAGGTCCATGGCCGCGGGGGCCCCGATGAGGCGGATGCTGCGCATGGTGCCGCCGAAGCCGGGATGGATGCCGAGCAGGACCTCGGGCAACCCGAGACGGGTGCCGGGGTCGTCCACCGCCACCCGATAGCGTAGCGCGAGCGCTAGCTCCATCCCCCCGCCGAGGCAAAAGCCCTTGATGGCCGCGACCGTTGGGAACGACAGGGCCTCGATGCGATCGAAGGTCGCATGCCCGAGCTGGACCAGCGCCAGCGCCGCCTTCGTGTCCGTGATGGACGCGATCTCCCGGACATCCGCCCCGGCGATGAAGCCGCTCGCCTTGTTCGAGAGTAGGATGAGACCCGCCGGCGGGCGCGCCGTCAGCTCGTCGAGGACCGCCCCCAACTCTTTCAGGACCTCCGAAGACAGGACATTGGTCCCCGATCCGGCCTGGTCGAGGTACAGCCAGGCGATGCCGGCATCATCGCGCTCTATCCGCCAATGTTGGTAGGGCCCCCTTTTTCTTAGATGTTCCGGCAGTTGTTCTTCTGGCATGGCGTGGTCTCCCGTTGGTCGCCCTGGCGTGCGTCGCTAAGCGCGTTCCACGAGCATCGCCCCGCCCTGGCCCCCGCCGATGCAAAGCGCGGCGACGCCGAGCTGGGCGTTCTGCGCCTTGAGCACGTGCAGGAGGTGCAGGACGATGCGGGCGCCGCTCGTGCCGACCGGGTGGCCGAGGCTCACCCCGCCGCCATCGACGTTGAGCCGCTCGCGCGGGATCTCGCCGACCGCTTTCGAAAGACCGAGCTCGGTGCGGCAATAACCCTCGTCCACCAAGGCCGCGAGGCAGGCCAGGACCTGGGCGGCGAAGGCTTCGTTGATCTCCCAGTAAGCGATCTGATCGAGGTCGAGCCCGTGGCGGTGGAGGAGCGGTGCTACGGCGTGTACCGGACCGAGACCCATCTGGCTCGGGTCCAGGCCCGCCCACTCGCTGTCCACGATGCGTCCCATGACCTTCAGGCCATGCGCCTGCACCGCCTCTTCGCTCGCTACGATGAGGCAGGCGGCCCCGTCGGTCACCTGGGCGCTGTTGCCGGCCGTGACCTTACCGTAGGGCCGGTCGAACACCGGGGACAACTTGGCGAGCTGTTCCACGCTGCTGTCCGGCCGCAGGCCCTCGTCCTTGTCATAGACCTTGCCCTGCCAGTCAAACATCACCTCGACCTCCGCGAGCCGGCCTTCGCTGTACGCGGCGGCGAGGCGCCGGTGGCTGTCAACGGCATAGCTGTCCATCGCGGTGCGCGTGATCCCGAAGCGATGCGCCAGGACCTCGGCGGTCTGACCCATGGACAGTCCGACGATGGGATCGGTCAGGCCACGCAGGAGGCCGATCACGGGGGTGAGCAGGGCCGGCCGGAACTTGCTCAGGGCCTGCATACGGCCGCCGAAGCCCTTGGCCCCCGTCCACTGCCCGAGCCAGGCCACCATCGCCGGCCCGAACAACACCGGCGCATGGCTCATGGCCTCGGTGCCGCCGGCGAGCACCAGATCGGCCTGGCCGAGCGCGATGTCGCGCACGGCAGAGTCCAGGGCCTGCATCCCCGAGCCGCAGTTGCGCTGGACCGTCCAGGCCGGCGTCGCGTTGCCACAGCCGAGCCGCAGCGCCACGACGCGCGCGATGTTGGCCTCG
This sequence comes from Pseudomonadota bacterium, assembly GCA_030860485.1. NCBI lineage: Bacteria > Pseudomonadati > Pseudomonadota > Pseudomonadota bacterium. The sequence goes on from JALZID010000047.1 coordinate 9,735, forward strand.
TCGGGGCCGGGCATGATGCAACCCAGGATGACCTCGTCGAGGTCCGACCCCGCAAACGGCTGGCGCGCCAAGAGTGGACGCGCGGCGTTCATGGCGAGATCGGAGGCAGTGAAGGGTCCGGGCTTGCCACGGGCCTTGAGGAACGGGGTGCGGGCGCCGTCCACGACGAACACGGGGCGGCCGCCGAGCTGTGCTTTGGAGTGTGTCATGGTCTATCCCTCCGTTATCTTCTTAGTCTCGCTACCGGGCCGCGTCCCCCGTGGTCGGGTCGATCACGGCGCGGCCCTCGCTGATCTGATCCGCGGGAAAACCGCCCGCCTGGGCATGCTTGCGGATGAGATCGGCGCTCGGCGCGAGGTAGACGCAATAGATTTTGTCGTCGGTCACGTAGCTATGGACCCACTGGTTCTGGGGACCCATCTCCTGGAGCACGCTGCAGGAATTCTCGGAGACGCGCTGCAACGCATCGGGGCCGAGCTTGCCGGCCCCGGGGATGTTACGTTCGATGACGAACCTGGGCATGGTGCCCCTCCATCAATTTTGGTGTTCGATGATGCCCCACATTCTCCGCTGAGACGGAATGGGCGGGGGTGGGCCCTTCTCCGCACGGGATGCCCCACTGAGAGCTTGTGAAAAAATCTGCTGCGCATCGGGATCTCGCGTTCCGGCGGTGCTCGGAATCCTCATGTATTTCAATATACACTCCGGTTCCTGCGCTCCGGCGGAACGCGACCTCAATTCGCTCGCGACGATTTTTTCACAAGCTCCGACCGGCGGGCTGCCGTTCCGCCGCGGCGAGGTCCTTCGAGACCCGCGCCCCGGAACGGAACGGTGCAAGCGCTAGGTGATCCAGGCGATCACGTACAGGACCGTCAGGATCGCGAGCAACAGGAGGAGCGTCCGCGTCACGAGCCCCTGCGCGGCAGTGATGCGCTCTACCTCGCCGACATCGGAGCCGAGCTGAAGGGCACCGGTACCGCTCTGGCGGAGCGCGGTCTCGTTCTGCTCCAGGGTGAGGGTGTCGAGCACCCGCCAGCGCTCGAAGGCGCCCGTGAGGTTGCCGGACAGCGCATAACCCAGCGCGACGATGCGGGACGGGAGCCAGGCCAGCACGTTGTAGACTCGGCCGGCCCAGTCCCGCAGGCCTGACGAGGCCTGCACGGCGTAGCGGCGCAACTCCGCCGAGAACCGGAACAGCACCGCCCCGATCGGCCCCAGGATCAGGAACCAGAGCAGTACGCCGAAGACTCGCTCCTGGAATTCGGTCAGGATCGACTCGACTACCGTGGGGCCGCGGGTCTCGGCCGGGACCGGCTGTGCCGAACGCCCGAGGGCCTGCGCGAGGCGGGTGGCCTCGACATCGTTGCCCCCGCGGAGCGCGGCGATGAGCGCCCTTACCTGGTCATCCAGGTCGTCGGGCCCCAGGCAATAGAGCAGGATCACGATCGTGAGGAGAAACCACAGGATGCCGTGCCAGCCACCGATCACGGATAGGAGCAACCAGAACACGAGGAGCGGCAAGGCCAGCATCGCCGCCACCCCGACCGGGCCCTTGAAGACCTCCACGCTACCGAGCTTCTGCTCGATCATGCCCACCAGGCCGTGGTACCAATCGAGTCGCCTGAGGGCCTTGAACTTCCGCAAGGATTCCCCCAGAAGCTTGTCCGCCGCCGTAGTTATCAACACTATCAAGAGTCTCATTGTTATGCCTCCTCCGCCATTCTCAACTCATGTAGACGGACAGCAATGTTCTCAGCCTCCGCCACTCGAACGCCGGCCCCGGGTCGGTCTTGCGTCCCGGGGCGATATCGCTATGTCCGACCACCCGCTCGGGCCGGATGCCCGGCCAATGTGCCGAGAGCGTTCCGATGAGCTCGGCAAGTACTTGGTATTGAACGTGTTCGTAGGGATCTCGGTCCCAGCCTTCCAATTCAATACCAATGGAAAAGTCATTGCAACCAGTCCGGTCCTCGAACCGGGATGCACCCGCATGCCAGGCCCTGAGGTGCAAGGGCACGTACTGGGTCAGGCCGCCGTCGCGCCGGATGAGGAGGTGGGCGGAGACCTGCAGCCCGGCGACGGGCCTGAAATCCGGGTGGGCAGCCGGGTCGAGCGTGTTCGTAAACAGCCGGTCGATGTACTCCCCCCCATAGACCCGGGGCGGCAGGCTGATGCCGTGCACCACCACGAGATCGATGTCGGTCTCCGGTGGCCGCTCGTCACAGTTGGGCGATGGGACCCGCCGCACGCCTTCGAGCCAGCCGCAGACCGGATCGAGGCGCCACGAGGCCCCCCCCTCAGCACGTCCGGGCCCTCGTCGGTGCGCCCGAATCAAGGCCTGCGCCTCCACCCCTGTCCCGGCGTGGGCCAAATGAACCCGCCGCCATCCACTCCGGCCATTCTAGCACGGCGGTCGGGGGTCGCTCGCTCGTCGCGTCACCGCCGCAGGAGAAAATCGGCCCAGATCCCCGCGAACACCGCGGCCCCCAGCCAGTGGCTCCGGCGGAAGGCGCGCAGGCACGCTTCCCCGTCCCGCCCGCGGATGAGATATTGATGATAGACGCACAGGCCGGCCGCCACCGCCAGACCCAGGTGGTAGGCGAGGCCCAGCCGGGCCTGGAAACCGACGACGAAGAGGACGGCCAGCATGAGGGCCTGGACGATCCCGATGATCAGGCGATCGGCTTCGTCGAAGAGGATCGCGGTGGACTTCACACCGGCGCGGATATCGTCGTCGCGGTCGGCCATGGCGTACATGGTGTCGTAGACCACGGCCCATAGCACGGTGGCGATGTAGAGCAGCCACGCGATCCGCGGCGTGCCCTGGGTCTCCGCCGCGAAGGCCATGGGCACCGCCCACCCGAAGGCCATCCCGAGGTGGACCTGGGGCAGATAGGTGTAGCGCTTGCTGAACGGGTAGGTCGCCGCGAGCAATGCGCCGCCGAAGGCCAGGAGGATGGTCAGGGCGTTCATCGTCAAGACCAGGAGATAGGCCAGGGTCACGAGCGCGATGAACACGTACAACGCCTCGCGCGGGCCGACTCGGCCGGCGGCGATGGGTCGATCCCGGGTGCGCGCCACGTGCGGATCGAAACCGCGGTCTGCATAGTCGTTGATCACGCAGCCCGCCGAGCGCATCAAGACCACGCCCAGGACGAACACCACGACCACCCAGGGATCCGGCCGACCCGCGCCCGCGATCCAGAGCGCCCACAAGGTTGGCCAAAGGAGCAGGAAGATCCCGATGGGCCGGTCGAGCCGCATGAGGCGTGCGTACTGCCCCGCCCGCTCGCGGATCACCGGTAGGTACGGGTGCCTCGCGATCCGATCCACGAGGACCGCGAGCCGCGCGCGCGGTCGATCGAGGCTGTGGCGCTTCTGGATCACACCGAGCCGTAATGTAGCGCGTCGCCGAGCCAGCGCCGGGTGATGGCATCGACGCACTCGGGGTGACGGCGCAAGAGCACCCGGCCAGCGGCCTCGACGGCGGTGAGGAGATCGCCGTCGCGCCCGAGATCGGCGACCTTGAGGCGGTGCAGTCCGGCCTGGCGCGTCCCCAATAGCTCCCCTGGGCCGCGCAGCTCCAGGTCCCGGCGGGCGATCTCGAAACCGTCCTGCGTCCCGCGGATCGCGGACAGGCGCTCCCGCGCCAGCTCCGAGAGCGGCGCGTGATAGAGGAGCACGCAGTCGCTGTGGCGGGTGCCGCGTCCTACCCGGCCGCGCAACTGGTGGAGCTGGGCGAGCCCGAGGCGCTCCGCGTTCTCGATGATCATGAGGCTCGCGTCGGGCACATCGACGCCCACCTCGATCACCGTGGTGGCGACCAGGAGGTCGAGCGAGCCCCCCCGGAACTCCCCCATGACCCGGTCGCGTTCCTCGGCCTTCATGCGCCCATGGACCAGCCCCACCCTCACACCCGGCAGATCGGCGGCGAGTGCCGCCGCGGTGTCGGTCGCCGCCTGACACGCCAGGGCCTCGGATCCCTCGATGAGCGTACACACCCAATATACTTGCCGGCCTTCGCCACAGGCATGGGCGATGCGCCCGATCACCTCCGCGCGGCGCGCATCGGGCACCACCACGGTGGTCACCGGCTGGCGGCCGGGGGGCAGCTCGTCGATGAGCGAGACGTCGAGATCGGCGTAGGCGGTCATGGCGAGCGTGCGGGGAATAGGCGTCGCCGTCATGATCAACTGGTGGGGTACGATACCGGCCCCTTCGTCCCGGCCTTTGTCGCGCAGCGCCAGCCGCTGCTGTACCCCGAAGCGATGCTGCTCGTCGATGACGGCGAGGCCGAGCCTTTGAAACCTCACGTCGTCCTGAAACAGCGCGTGGGTCCCCACGGCGAGGTGTAGCGTGCCCTCTGCAATGCCTGAGAGCACCGCGCGCCGCTCGGACTTCGTGAGCCGGCTCCCCAGCCACCCGACCTCGATGCCGAGCGCTTCGAACCAGCCTCGAAAGCCGCGCAGGTGTTGCTCGGCGAGCAACTCGGTGGGCGCCATCACCGCGGCCTGGGATCCGGCCTCGATGGCCCGGAGCGCCGCGCAGGCCGCGACCACGGTCTTGCCCGAGCCCACGTCGCCTTGCAGTAGCCGGAGCATCGGGGCGGTCTTGGCGAGATCGGCCTCGATCTCCGCGACCACCCGCACCTGGGCGGCCGTGAGGGTGAAGGGCAGAGTGGACAGGAAGCGCGCCTTGAGCCCGCCCTCTGCGAGCAGTGCCGCGGTCGTTTGTGCCCGGATCTCGCCGCGCACGCGCCGCAGGCTCAAGTGGTGCGCCAAGAGCTCCTCGAAGGCCAGCCGTCGCCGCGCGGGGTGGGTGCTAAGCCCCAGCGCGTCCAGGGTCGCCTCGGGCGGCGGCCGGTGCAAGGCGGTGACGGCCTCGGCAAACCCCGGCAGCCGCCATCGATCCAGGACCTCCGGGGGGAGATCCTGCGCGGCGGCCAAGAGGCCGAACGCGTGCTGCACCAGTTGCCGCAGCACCCTTTGGCTCAGGCCTTCGGTGGTCGGATAGACCGGGCTCAAACAATCGTCGAGCGGCGGTTCCGAGCCCGCCCGCAGGAACACACACTCGGGATGAACCATCTCGAACTGATAGGGGCCCTGACTCACCCCGCCGAAACAGCGCAGGCGCGGCCCCCGAGCCAGGCGCGCCGCCTGTGCCGGGCTGAAATGGAAGAAGCGCAGCTGGATGGCCCCGCTCGGGTCCCGCAGCCCCACGACGAGCGCGCGTCGCCGGCCGCGGCCTTGCTCGGCATATTCCACCTGCCCCTCCACCTGGGCCCACTGGCCGAGACGCAGATCGCGGAGGGCGGTGATGCGTGTGCGGTCCTCGTAGCGGATCGGCAAATGCCCGAGGAGGTCCTGCACCCGCAGGATCCCGAGCTTTTTCAAGCGCTCGGCGGTCGCCGGCCCGACCATCTCCAAGTGCGTGACCGGCGCCTCCAGGCCCGCTGCCTCGTTAAGCTGTGAGGTCGGCTCGGGCACATCGGGGCGCCGCAGCGCCGTCTCCATTATCGAGAAGTGCTGGTCGAGAAGTGCTGGAACGCCCCAGGCTAGCGACCGAGGACCATGACCGCGTCTATCTCGACCGCGGCGCCGCGCGGCAGGGCCGCGACACCCACGGCCGCACGCGCCGGGTAGGGCTCGCTGAAATACCCCGCCATTACCTCGTTCACGATCGGGAAGTGGGTCAGATCGGTCAGGTAGACGTTGAGCTTCACGACCTCGGAGAGCCTGCCCTCCGCGGCCTCGGCCACCGCCTCGAGATTGTCGAAGACCCGCGCGATCTGGGCCCGGATGTCGCCCGGCACCAGATCCATGGTCGCCGGGTCGAGCGGGATCTGTCCCGACAGGTACACCGTATCCCCCGCCCGCACGGCCTGGGAATAGGTGCCGATGGCCTTTGGGGCCAGAGCGGTCGAAACGACGCTGCGAGCCAGCGTGGGATCGGACATTGGGGGAATGGACATTGGGTGTACCCAACAGGTTGAAGTCGATGAGCGACTAGGATAACCGCTCATCCGGCGCGGGCACAGCGCCGCCTCGTCGAGGCGGGGCGTACCCGAATGTACTCGCGCACGGCGTGTCTGCGCCTCTCCTACATGCTTCGCATCCAAGTTACGTGCGCCGTTACGACGAAGCCTCCTTGCCGCCTCACTATACGAAACGGCAGGTATCGAGTAGTAGTCTCGATGGTCCCCGAGCGCTGTCCTACGATCTCGGCGGAAACACCTCCTGAAGCGCGATGCCGAAGTAGAAGGTCAGGTACGGCTGCAGGTTGTTGTGAGGCGCATCGCCGCCACCGGGGGACAAGGCGCTGAGTTCATGCTCACGAGATTCGTGGTTGTTGTGGTCTGATACTGTTGGGGCCCAACTCAAAGCTCATGATGCGGATCTCTGATAAAAACGGTTCTGTCATAGACGCCTCCTTACCCGATTGCATTTTCTCTACTATCTTCCGAATTCTACCCCTGCCCCCGGGTAGTGTGGGGCAGGGGTTGTACCTATCCGTAGTGGAATTCGACGGTCGGTCACGGCTGCGCGCATGCCCCGGCGTTGAAGGTGGGCATGCCACCGATGCTCACGAGGAGCGGATTGTTAAAGCCGTTGGCGTCGTCTAGCTCGTTGGCAATGGCGGCAGCGGTCGGCGTCGCCTGGCGTACGTTGAAGACCTTTGTGACGCTGCTCTCGCTGCGCCTGAGGCGGATCTGCGTGCCATCTCCGGCCTGTCCGGCCACGTTCGAGAACGTGTTTGAGCCGATGTCCGCACACACGGTGCCGGCGTTGCCATCCGCTGGGAGGTGGTCGTTCTGCTGGACGGCGATCGCGCGCCCGCTGTCGATTTCCCTGACCGTATTCCCGGTTATCGTGGCGTTTGTCGCCGCACTCCCAGCCACAAGGGTGATGCCCACGTTGACGTTAATGCCCGTAAAGCTCGTCGACTCCTGGACGGTATTCCCCGTGATCGCGAGCATCACGGGGATTCGGCCTTCGTTCTGCACTCGGATCGGGAAGCCGAGGCTTGAGCCTGAACCTGCCGTGCCGAGTGTCCCGACCGTGTTGTTCTGGATACGTCCGGTGATTGACTTCGTGAAGGGCGGGTTCGCGTCGGCGAAGACGTTGATGCCGTGGGAGCGATTCCCGGTGACCGTGTTGCCGTTGAAGTCGAAGACCACCTGGGCACCGCCGGCGACCGAAGCCTGCGGGCCGACGTTGTTGTTGGTGAAGGTGGCGCCCGAGATGTTGCAGGTCAACGTCCCGCTGGTCCCGGAATGGTCGCACTGGACGCCCGTAGCGGTTGCAGGGGCGTTCCCCGTGAAGGTTCCGCTCGTGAGGTTCAGCGTCAGGCTGCCTGTGCTCCCGCCCGCGCCAAGGAAATTGAAGAGGTTTGCAATAGTCCCCGAAGCGCCGGTGCTCGATATGGTGTTGCCTGACATCTGCAGATCGGTGAGCGTGCCCGTGGTATTCGTGATCTGGAGCTGGAACGCGAAATTATTCCTGATGGTTGTGTTGGTAATGCTGGTCTGGTTCGCGCCGCCGAAGGCCGTCCCGGTCAAGTTGCTGATGTCGACGCCCGTTTCAAACGGGTTGTTACCATTGTCCTCGATGAGGCAGTTGTCGAGCCGGAAGCCGTTGACGGTCGCGCCGTTAATGCCGTGGCCGCCGCTACTCTGAATGTTCATGCGGCTGAAACTGACGTTCTGGACATTATTGAGCGTGATGCCGTTGCCCGTCGAATTTTGAATCGTCCCGCCCGAGCCGGCGGTGCCCGTGCCGGTGACGGTGAAGCTGCCGGTGGTGGTGTTCAGCACGATGCCGTTGGCCGCGCCGTTGGCCGAGACCGAGGTGAAACTGACCGTGCCGCCCCGAGTTTAAGAGGTTCACGGCCGTGCCGGTCGTCGTCGTGACGCTCACCTGGTTGACGGTGAGGCCCGTGGCCCCGCTACCGCTCACGCCGGCGGCGCTCGTGTTGTTGACGTTGAAGCCGCGCGCGGTGCCGCCGGTGGCGAGGGTGATCGTACCGTTGATGGTCGGGCGTGTGCCGTTGATCCCAGGCCGTGCCACGCTCGTCGCGGGCGGGGTGATGCCGAGCGCGGTGTCGAAGTTGGTATCGACCACCCCTTGACCGATCAGGCGCTGGTTGATGAGCAAACCAAAGCCGCCCGTGTAGGTGCTCGCACTGGTGAACACGAAGGTGCGGTCACCGTTGGCGATGGCGGCGGTGTCCGCCGCCGCCAAGGTGTTGAAGGGCGAGGACAGCCGCCCATCACCCGCCGCGCCGCCGTTATTGACGAACCACACCCGCGGTCCGCTCACGGCGACGGTGGCCGTGGCGTTGGTGCAGGCGCTTCCGGGCACGCCGCTGTCGCAGATCTGGTAGGTGAAGGTGTCGTTCGCGCCTGTAAAGCCGGCCGGCGGGTTGTAGCTGAAGCTGCCGTTGGCCGCGATCGTGACACTGCCGCCGTTGGCCGAGGCGATGGGCCCTGTCGCGGTTAGGCTGAAGGGTGTCGCACCCGCGCCCATCGACATCGGTGATGGTGGACCCGTCGAAGAGATCGCTCGCGCCATCGGGGATGGTGATGCCGATGTGGGCATGGGCCGGATAGGCCGCGGGTGGCGTGACCTGGGGCGCGTCGTTGACCGGCGTGACGGTGATGCTGAAGCCCTGCGGGCCGGAGGTATTCACCCCGCCGTTCCCGGTGCCGCCGCTGTCCTGGATGACCAGCATGATGCTGGCGTTGCCATTGGCGTTCAGCGCCGGGGTGAAGGTGAGCACGCCTCCCGAAGACACCGCGGGACCCGCCGAGAAGAGGCCCGGGTTGCTGTTATTGGTGATGTTGAAGGTCACCGTCTGGCCGGATTCGTTGGCCGGTCCCGGCGAGATCGCGGTGGCCCACGGGCTCACGACCTGTGGCCCGGCGTCTTCGAGGACGCTCTGGTTCGGGCCGGCGGTGAAGGAAGGCGCGTCGTTCACGGCGTTTATGGTGATCGTGAAGCTCTGGGGCGCCGAGGTGTCGACCCCACCGTTGGCGGTGTCCGCCGTTATCGGAGAGGATCAGTGTGATGGTCGCGCTGCCGAAGGCGTTGGCGGCCGGGGTATAGGTCAAAACCCCGCTCGACGAGATCGCCGGGGGCGCCGAGAACAGGCTCGGGTTGGTGTTGCCGGTGACGCTGAAGCTCACGGTCTGGCCGGATTCATCCGTTGGTCCCGGGGAGATCCCCGAGGCCCAACTCACGGACTGTGCCCCCGAGTCTTCGTCCACGGACTGGTTTGGCCCGGCGCTGAAGGCCGGCGCGTCGTTCACGGCGTTCACGGTGATCGTGAAGGTCTGTGAGTCCGAGGTGTCGTCGCCGCCGTTGTCGGTGCCGCCGTCATCGGACAAGGTGAGGGCGAGGTTCGCCGTGCCCGAGGCGTTGGCCGCTGGGGTATAGGTCAATGCGCCGGTCGGCGAGACCGAAGGCCCGGCCGAGAAGAGGCTCGGGTTGGTGTTGCCCATGATGTTGAAGGTCAACGCCTGGGTTGACTCCGGCTCGCCATCGTCGATGGCGGTTGCCCAGGGATTTACGGTTTGCGGGCCGGCGTCTTCATTCACCGTCTGATCCGTGCCCTTGGTGAACGAGGGCGCGTCGTTCACCGCATCTACGGTGATAGTGGATAGTGAAGCTCTGGGGCGCCGAGGTATCGACCCCACCGTTGGCGGTGCCGCCGTCGTCTTGCACGACCACATCAAAGGTCGAGACACCGTTGACATTGGCCGCGGGGGTGTAGGTCAGGGTGCCGTTCGCCGCCACTACCGGGGCCACGCTGAACAATGCCCCGTTGGAAATATTGCTTACGGTGTAACCGACCACGGCCTGGCCCGACTCATCGGGCGGCCCTGGATTGAACGTCGCCCAGCTTACGACCGTCTGGGCCCCGGCGTCTTCCAGTATCGTCGGCGGGTTGCTCGCCGTAAAACGGCGCGTCGTTGACACTGAGGACCGTCACGGTCTTTGTGATGGTGTTGCTGTTGGCCGAACCGTCGTTGGCCACGAAGGCGACGCTGCGGGCCGCCGTGTTCGGGTTCTGCGAGGTGTTCTCGTAGGTCACGTTGTGCAGCGCCGTCTGATAGTTGGCTAGCGTGGCAGAGCCGGTCAAGGACAGTATGCCCGTCAAGGGATCGAACGACCCGGTGATGGGGGGCGCGTCAACGAAGCCCAACACGTCCTGCCCGGTCTGGAACCCTGCGGTGATCCGTACCGTGGCGGACTCCAGGTTGGTGTCGTTCGCGTCGGCGACGGTCAGGGCGCCGTCGAGCACGATCGGCGCGCCGTCCTCGGTGAAGGTGGGGCTCGCGCCGCCCGCGGTCAGCTCCGGCGCGGTATTGAGGGCGATAGTGATAGTGGCGTCGGAGCCGAGGCTGGTGCCGCCATCGCCGTCGCTGAGCACGAAGCGCACGGTGCGGTTGGCGGCCGTGGGGGCGGTGGCATTGCTGTTCAGATAAGTGATGTTACGGAGCAGCGCGCTTACCGCTATGGCCCCGGCGCTGGCATTGAACGTGACGACGAGGTTGCCGCCACCGGCGCCACCGCCGCTGAAGCTGCCGATGATGACGGCACCGCTGCCGGGGTTGAACGTGACATCGGTGCCGGTGACCCCGATCTGGTTGACACCCGTACCCTGGTTGCGGATACCGATCTCATCTTCCGCAGTGACGAGGCCGCCGGGGAGCGACACGGTGAGGGTGCCGGTATCGAAATCGGGCGAATCGACATCGGCTGCGGCGGCGTCACCGCCCTGATCGATCGGGGTGGCCGGATCGCCCTGGGTATAGGCCAGGGTATCGCCGGCAAGGTTGGCGATGACGGGTGCGTCGTTGACACAGCTCACCGTGACGCTGACCGTGGCGATCGAGCCGCCGGGGCTCAGGGTATAGGTGAAAGTGTCAGGCGTGGTGCCGGGCGGGGCATTGCAGTAATCGGCCGCCGGCTGATACGTCAAGTCCGCGCCGCCCGTTGGGTGATCAGCACCGTGCCGCCGTTGGCCGAGGGGTTCTGCACCGCCGTGATCGTATTCGCGCCTCCGTCGAGGTCGGTGTCGTTGGCCAAGACGGCGATGGTCGTGGCGGATGCGTCCTCGTTTATCGTGACCGCATCGTTGGCCGCCATCGGCGGATCATCGACGCAATTCACGGTGACGCTGACCGTGGCGGTCGAGCCGCCGGGGCTCAGGGTGTAGGTGAAGGTGTCCGGCGTGGTGGCGGGCGGGTCGTTGCAGTAATCGGCCGCCGGCTGATACGTCAAGTCCGCGCCGCCGTTGGTGATCAGCACCGTGCCACCGTTGGCCGAGTGGTTCTGGACCGCCGTGATCGTTTTCGCGCCCCCGTCGAGGTCGGTGTCGTTGGCCAAGACGGCGATGGTCGTGGCGAGCGCGTCTTCGTTCACCGTGGCCACATCGTTGACCGCCACCGGCGGATCGTCGACCGCACTGACCGTGATGGTCACCGTGGCCAGGTTGGTCGAGTTGACGGTGCCGTCGTTCGCCCGGTAGGTGAAACTGTCGGTGCCCTCGAAATTGGTGTCCGGCGTGTACGTAAAGGACCCGTTGGGGTTCAGGGTGAGCGTGCCGTTGCTGACATCGGTATTCAACACGGCGGTGAGCGGATCGCTGGTGCCGTCGCTGTCGTTGCCCAGGACGCCTGGCGCGGGCTCGTTCAAGCTGGTGTCCTCGGCCACTGCGAAGGCGTCGTCCACGGCCACCGGAGCGACATTGGCCTTGACCTGCACCTGGTCCATATCCATGAGATCGCCATCGGACACGTCCAAGCGCAGCAAGTAAAACCCTTCCACATCGGGGATGAAGCTCGGTGCTGCGGTGGTCGCGCCCGAGAGATCGGCTTCGGCTCATAGGCGCCATCGACATCGGGCGTGAAGCGTGGGGCGGCGGTATTCCCGTTCGCGAGCGAGGCGTCGGTGACGGTGCTCGGCGGCGGGACCGACAGGAAGCGCCACAGGAAGGTCAGCGCATCGCCGTCGGGATCGGAAGAACCGGACCCATTCAGCGTCACCGGCAGAGCCGTCGTAGTGTTCGTATCTGAACCGGCATCGGCCAGTGGGGGATGGTTACCCCGCTCCACGATTATCCTGACCCGGGCCGCTCGTGACCTCGCGTGATCATTATCTCGGAATCTCGGACGCGGTATCGAAACCGATCCCGTCCCGTGAACCCGGAAGCCGGGGTATAGGTCACGATGCCGTTCCTGTGATTTCGCACCCGGCCATGTTTGGGCCGCGTGACGATCTTGATGCTCTTGGCCACCAAGCGGCCATCGGGGTCGCGGTCGTTCGCGATCACGTTGATGCGGACCGACGTGTTCTCGGCCGTTCGGGCAGAATCGTGCTGGGCCAGGGGCCGACGATTGGCGTGGCCGTCACCGGATACGAGCTCACAAAGTGGCAGCGTGCATCGCAGCGCGCACAAGAGCTCGTCGTTGCGCAGGATACGGCCGTCGCCGTCGCCATCGCGCGGATCGTTTCCCCCGCTCGCGGGGGATCCGACCGCCTGACGGATCGAAACGATGTCAATGCGGTCGATGTCGCGGTCGGCATCGACGTCACAGCGTGCCGCGGAGGCGGCCTGGCTGGCCATACCCATCGCAATAGCCAGAACCCAGTACGGCATCAGAGTAAGTGGATATCGCTTGGAGCGCATGGTCAGGGTCCTGGATGAGCTAGCGCTCGCCTGGCGCTGCGCTTGGGTGGCGGTGTTCCGCCTGCTTGTGTATCGGAGGGCGCACATCGGCGGCCGCGGGTTCCGCCCTTGCGCGTCCGATCGGGCGGCTCGTTCGCTAGTTGTGCGCACACCGGGTAAACTAATTCAAGTGGGTCGTGTTGGAATGACATCAATCATGGGAGGCGGTCCATTGACGCGTATGTCGCTCTAACTAGTGGCTCTAGCGTGGATTGTGCCAGCTTATGGATCGGACGATTCGCCGCACAAGGTCGGCAAGGGCATCGCCCTGCCGGCGTGTTTCGCGCGGATCTCGCAGACCGACAATCATCTGGCGATACAGGGGAGTTTGGAGTATGGCTACGAACCGTGGGGCGTCTATCTCGGCACCTGGGCCTCCAGCGTCAATACCATGACGTCGGACGGGGAGATCGAGATCCGGTGGTTCGGTGGCTTGCGGGGCGAATTTGTGACCGCCAGGATCGCTTGGGACCTCGGTGCCGTGTACTACTACCCGGGGGACGATCTGGAGCCCGAGAAGGATTATGTCGAGCCCAAGCTAGGTCTGAGCCATGAATTCGCGGGGCTGCCGCTCATGCCCAGGGTCTCGGCGAGCGTGCATTATTCGCCCGATTTCTATCTGGAGGCGGGCAAAGCCGTCTACGCGGATGGAGCCGTCGGGATGTCACTGCCCTACGGGTTTGCTCTCGCCTTTCACGTGGGCTGCCAGACCGTCGATGCGGTGGACCTCGCTGATCTCGAAGTCGACGTCGAGATTGCGGGTGGGATCTGAGACCTCCGCCTCAGGCTATACCGGGATGATCAAGCTGAAACGGGCCTATGACGAACCCGCCAAGGATGACGGCGAGCGCATCCTTGTCGAGCGGCTTTGGCCGCGCGGCCTGCCCAAGCTACGGGCCAGGATAGATCTGTGGCTGAAGGATGTGGCGCCGAGCACGGAACTGAGGCGGTGGTTCGGACATGATCCGGATAAGTGGGATGAATTCCGCCGACGTTACCAAAGGGAGCTCAAGGACAACAACGATCTGATCAAGCTGCTCAAGCGCAAAGCCACAGCAGGTAAGATCACCCTGATTTACGCGACGCGAGACGAGGAGCACAATAGCGCCCTTGTCTTGAAGCGGTTCCTTCAAAAAGGCTGACCCGCGGCTTGATCTGACCGTCTGCACGTTGCGTCGCCGGCCGGACAACGAAGTAGATCGTGGGGACGGCGAGAGCTAGCCCATCTTTCTCAACCCACCTTAGGAAATGCCGAGTTTTCGAGGTTTACCCTTCGGGAAGGCGCATAAACACTCGGGGTCGAGTTTCGAACTGGCTGTAGTGTAGACCAAGTGTCTTGTCAG
>JALZID010000048.1 GCA_030860485.1 Pseudomonadota bacterium
ATCCAGATCTTGCGCACACTGAGTCGAACCTGGGCCCCGATCTTGAAGGGTTTCAGGCGGATCGTGCCGCATTGCGCTTGCGCGAGCTCGGTTCCTGAAAGCCCCAGCGCTCGCAGGGTCTCGATGAAGGAGGAGAAGTACGTTTCTCGATCTCGTGTGCGAGGGGGAAGCTCTTCCGTTCGCGGATGGAAGCGTGCGGGCGCTCTACGCGATTAACGTGTTCCATCCATCTGCCTTCGCCGCGGAATTTTTTTCGCGAGCTGGTTCGAGCGCTCGGAAGCGGGGGTGGGGCGGTGCTGATCGAGCCGTACTACGGGCCAGTCGCACGTCGCATGTTCAGCAGGCTGCATGCGAGCGAAACCTTCGACACCAATACGAAAGGATGGGAAACCGCTTCAACGGGGCCGATGTCCGGCGCGAATCAGGCGTTGTCTTACATCGTATTCAAGCGGGACCTCGCGGCTTTCAACAGGGAATTCCCGAGCTGACGCTGCTCGTGGACGAGCCGCATACACACCTGCCTTATGTCGTAGCGGAGGAGTGAATTTTCGACAACTGCTACCCGATGTGTTCGACCCTGCAATCGTTCTCGCCGAGCGCGCGTTTGCGCCGCTGGCACCCTTGCTTGCGCTGCAACACACCCTTGTTCTGAGAAAGAGCTGAGAGGTGTCACATCAGCACGTCGCGTCCGGCGCGGCTCGCGAAGCCCGGTTGTTCGCGCGCTACCTCCTCGATCGCGATCCAGCGCCGGAGCTGATCGAGCGATACGTCGAGGCGTGCGCGCGGCTGTTTACCGATTCGCCGAGCGCGCGCGATGCTGCGCTGATGGATTTCGCGTACAGGCATTCCGGCGCCCTGCCGTACCTCGACGCGGCGGCGGGTTTTCTTCGGCCCGGATCGCTGTTGCGACGGAAGCTCCTGCTGATGGCGGCGATCCTCGAGGCGTCACCGCACTACGCGGGTGAATTCCTCGAAGCACCGCCCGGACGCGCGCGGACGCTGCTGCTTCTCATCTGGTACGGATTGTCGGCGGGTCTCAAGTTCGCCATCGGCGCGCTGGTGCTCGTAGCGATTCCTGTCAGGCGCGGCCGGCCCGCGTGATAGACGTCATCGTCGTCGGATCCGGGCCCGGTGGCGCCAACGCTGCAGTTCCGCTGGTCGAAGCCGGTCTCAACGTCGTGCTCCTCGACGTCGGCGCAGACGACACACGATACACGCCGCTGATCCCCGCCGAGTCCTTTCGGACGATCCGTGAGATCGACGACCAGCAGCACCGTTACTTCCTGGGTGATGATTTCGAGGGTATCCCATTCGGGAAGCTCGGCCTCGGCGCGCAGCTCACTCCACCCCGCCGGTACGTCTTCACCAGTGCAGCGTCCCGAATGCCGACCGAGTCCTCGACCTTTCAGTTGTCGGAAAGTCTCGCGCTCAGTGGGCTGGGCGCGGCGTGGGGCGCAGGAGTGTTTCCCTTTTCCGAGAAGGAGCTCTCCGGCTGGTCTATCAGCCGCGCAGATCTCGACCCGCACTACCGGGCCGTGGCTGAGCGCATCGGTACTACTGCCGGACGTGGTGACGATCTCGAACAGCTGCTCGGCGGATTCTCGACGATGCCGCCGATCGAGATAGATACCAACGCCGAAGCGGTGCTCCATCGCTATTCGTCGCGACGCGACACGTTCGCGCGAGAGGGGTTCTTTCTGGGGCGCACTCCTCTCGCAATCTGCACGGAGGCGCTTCACGGACGCGGGCCGCACAAATACCTGGACATGGATTTCTGGGCGGACACAGACCGCAGCGTGTACCGTCCGCGATTCACCATCGAGGAGCTTCGCCCGCGCCCCAATTTCTCCTATGAAGGACAGCGATTCGTGCAATCGTTCACGGAAAGCGCAGAGGGAGTGGAGGTTACGGCGGACAACACGGAGTCGGGCGCGCGACAGACCTATCGTGCACGCGCGCTCGTTCTGGCCGGAGGGACGACGAGCAGCGCACGCATTGTTCTCCGATCTCTCGGCCGCTACACGCAACCGCTGCCACTCCTCTGCAATCCGTACACGTACGTGCCCGCGGTGAACCTGAGGATGATCGGGCGGCCGGCGCGGGACCGCCGGCATAGTCTCGCGCAGCTCACCGGATTGTACGCGCCTCCGGGGCGAGAGCACGGAATGGTGGTCACGCAGATGTATTCCTATCGCTCTTTGATGACTTTCAAGCTGCTCAAGGAAGCGCCGATCGCCTACCGCGAGGCGCTCAGGGTGATGCAGCTGCTGACCAGTGCCTTCGCGATTCTCGGAATCAATCACGAGGACACTCCGAGCGTCTCGAGAAACTGCCGCCTCGAGCGCGGAGCTGACGGGAGCGATCGGCTCGTGGTTAGTTACCAGCTTTCGACTGAAGAAGAATCGAGACATGCCCGCGACGAGGCGCACGTCATTCGATTCTTTCGCCGTCTTGGGTGCTGGCCCATCAAGGCGATTCGACCGGGCCATGGATCGAGCATTCACTACGCGGGGACATTTCCGATGGCCGCCGACGGCGGCGAGCTCACCTGCAACGCCGAATGCCGTCTGCGAGCGACACGGGCTGTTTATGTCGCGGATGGCTCGCCCTTCCCGTATCTGCCGGCGAAGGGGCTGACGTTCACCATCATGGCAAACGCAAATCGCGTGGGATCGCTCCTGGCGGAGAAGCTCGCGTCCAGCGGAGTGGCGTGACTTCGTCTCCAACTGCGCGCGGCCGGACGATTGCGATCACCGGAGCGAGCGGGCTTATCGGCCGGCACCTGGCTGATCATTTCCGGCGGCGCGAGTGGAATGTGCGCGCACTCGTTCGCGATCCGTCGCGATCTCCCTTCGCCGAGCGCGACATCGAGGTGCTTCGGGCCGAGCTGCCCGATGCAATCGATGAGCGTGCTTTCGAGGGAGCGGACGTGGTGATTCACGCCGCGTATGCGACGGCGGAAAGTCGCGCTGATACCGCGAGGCGGGTGAACGAAGTGGGGACCGCCCGTGTACTAGCCGCATCGCGCGCGGCCGGCGTGCACCGATTCGTTTTCGTCTCGAGCTTTGCCGCGCATCCCGATGCCCGCTCATACTACGGGCGAAGCAAGCTCGCATTGGAGCGGCAGCTCGACTCGGTGCGCGATCTGGTGATTCGTCCCGGGCTGGTGCTTGCTCCGAGCGGTGGATTGTTCGAGCGGATGCGGAGGTCGATCGAGAGTTCGCCTGTCGTGCCGCTCGTCGGCGGAGGACGGCAGATTCTGCAGACAGTGCACATCGACGATCTCTGCGTTGCCTTCGAACGCGCGGTGCAACTCGATCTTACCGGCGCGCTCAACGTCGCCGAGCCCGAGGGTGTGAAGATGCGGGCATTCATCGAGATGATGGCCGCACGGTTGAATCGGCGAGCGCGACTGGTTCCGATTCCGGCGCAGTCGATGTTGGTCGTGGTACGCGCGCTCGAGCGGTTGCGCCTGCCGTTGCCCGTTTCGTCGGAGAACGTGCTCGGGCTGCTCGCGATGCGGCACACGCCTACTGCGCGTGATCTAGCGCGATTGGGGATTCGTGTGAGGACCACCGGGGAAAGCCTCGAGGAGCTGATCTAGGACATGAAAAGAGGGGGTCGTGACCCGGCCCCACCCGCACCTGGGTTGGAAATCAGATCTGCCTGCTCTCGGTGCTCCTCGCCCATAAACCTCGGCCGCGAGCTACAGATGATTGCGCATCCCCCTTCACGCGTGACCCTGAAGAAACGGCCGGCCTTCTGGGTATTCGAACGCCTGGATACGTTTCGGCGTGTCCATATAGATGTGCACGAAGCACTTGAGATACTCTGCCATGAGAGCCGGGGCGCAGCACCGGGTCACACGGCCATGCCTGGTCGGGACCAGCAGCGGTCGTCTGGCCGGGGTGTGAGTGGCCGCGGCCGGGGGTTCGCTATCGATGCGTGCCCCGATCCATCTCGTGCCCCTCCTCGCAGATCCAGCAGTGGCACGAATGATCTCGATGTGCCATCATCTGTAACGCTATGGCATACCTCACATCGCCCACGGAGGTACAGCTCGCCCCCAGGGGCGCCTGGTCACCCCGGCCCAGCTTTGGCGGTTGCTCGGTTTCGATCTCGGCGACACGCTGGTCGCCCGCCTCGAAAACGGCCGGTTGATCCTCGAGATACGGGAGGCGATCCGGCGCCGCCTCAAGGACCGCTTTGCCCGCCTGCCGGTGGGAAAGAGCCTCGCGTCCGAATTGCTGACCCAGCGCCGCCGAGACGCCGAAATGGAAGAAAGCCGGTGAAGGCGGTGCTCGACGCCTCGGCCCTGCTCGCTAGCCCATCTTTCTCAACCCACCTTAGGAAATGCCGAGTTTTCGAGGTTTACCCTTCGGGAAGGCGCATAAACACTCGGGGTCGAGTTTCGAACTGGCTGTAGTGTAGACCAAGTGTCTTGTCAG
>JALZID010000049.1 GCA_030860485.1 Pseudomonadota bacterium
GTAAGCGTCGAGCCGACCTTGATATCGGAGTTCTCCATCTTCCAGATCTCTTTCCCCGTCTTGGCGTCCAGCGCCACGATGTGGCCGTCCAATAGGGTCTTGAAGATCTTGCCGTCGGCGTAGGCCAAACCGCGGTTGACGACGTCGCAGCAGGCCACCGCACGCGCCGCTGGGTCTTGCTTGGGCTTGTGCTCCCATAGGATCTCGCCCGGTCTCTCGAGATCGAAGGCAAAAGTATTATTGGGGAACGGCGTGTGGATATACATGATGCCGTTCACGACGAGCGGCCCACCCTCGTGACCGTGCAACACGCCCGTCGAAAAGCTCCATGCGGGTCGGAGCCGCTCGACATTGTCCGCGTCTATATCCGTCATTTTGCTGTAGCGGGCGCACGCATAATCCTTGCATTGCATCACCCAGTTCTCGTCGTTCTGCGACAAGCGGATGATCCCGTCATTCGAAGACCCTGTCCGCGCCGTCACGGATAGAGCCGCGGCGGTCACGATAGCGGCAAGATTTTTTGCTGTGATTGTCAGGGACATTGTGACTTGCTCCTCCGTTGCTCCTCCGGATGGTCAAAAGGCGATTCTTGTTCGCAAGATCGCGCGGTCCGATTCGTACCGTGCAACCCCGGTAGCGCACAATCTAAGTGCGCAGCCCCGCTTTCGATAGAGTCCCTTACCCGCAATTCGCGTGTGATAACTCCACATGCGATGGGGTTAGATGTCCCAGAGGTGTGGGATGACTCCCCGGGGTCGACGTACGGGAGAAATAAAGGACAGGAGGCGTGGCGTGCCGCGTCTGGCAGGGCGGCGACAACCGCACCGGCCGCAAGGTGTCGTGGGGCGGAGGCGCGCGGTACCGTCGAGACCGTTAGGGCGTGGGAAAAAGCGGTTCGTCCCTGAACCTAAGGTCATGAGAGCGTCGAAGGGCCCTACCCCCACGACGCCGAGTCATGCTACGATGCCGCCCGAGCCCGTGGAAAGGGGAATATCTCATTCATTCATCGGTGGATTATCATCAGTTCCCGGTGCACCCAGCAGCGCAAGATAGGACCACCGCCCTGGACCAGCCGCGCAATGAGACCCACGATCACGATCCTGCTGGTCGATGACCATGCCATCGTGCGGCAGGGCTGCCGCCTGCTCTTGCAGCAGGCGGGCTTCGAGATCGCGGGCGAGGCGGCCTCGGGAGAAGAGGCCTACGCCTCCTGCCTCAAGCACCCGCCGCGCGTCGTGATCGTAGACCTGGCCATGCCGGGCATGGGGGGACTCGAGGCCATTCGGCGCATCCGCGCCCGCTTCGCGGAGTCCGCGGTGGTCGTGTTCACGATGCACGACGACCCCATGATCGCGACTCGGGCCCTCAAGGCGGGTGCCACCGCGTTCGTGACCAAGACCAGCGCGCCGCGAGACCTCGTCGAGGCCGTCCGGCGCGCCGGTCGAGCGGAGTGCTATCTGAGTCAGGACATCGCACAGGCCATCGCGCTCTGCAGCCTCGACACGCAGAAGAGCGCGCTCACCGCGCTGACGGCACGCGAGTTCGAGATCTTCCGCATGCTCGCCGAGGGCAAGGCGTGTGCCCAAATCGCGGAGTCCCTATCCTTATCGCCCAAGTCGGTGTCCAACTATTCCCTGCGCATCAAACAAAAGCTCGGCGCCGCGAGCGTCGCGGACCTCGTGAGGCTCGCCATCGCGGAGGGCCTTTGCCGGCGCACGACGCTCGCGGAGGGTTCGAGCGGCCGGCCTGCGCCCGATCCAATGCCGGCTTGACGGCATGCCGGGCGACCCTGGCGCAACACCCCTCTGTGGCGGCGCCTCGACCGCAAGCGGCCCGCCACCGGCCGGTAGCGGGGATCGGGAAGGGTGCCGGGCCGAGAGGAGCGGTCTTCCCACGCATCGTATGCCTCACCGAGGAGACCACCGAGACGCTCTATCTCCTCGGCGAGGAGGCACGCATCGTGGGCATTTCGGGATTCACCGTCCGCCCCCCGCGGGCGCGCCATGAGAAACCCAAGATCTCGGCCTTCACGAGTGCCAAGATCGACCGGATCGTCGCGCTCGAGCCGGATCTCGTGCTGGGCTTCTCGGACCTCCAGGCCGACATCGCGGCGGCGTATACGTATTCAACCAGCGCACGGTCGCGGGGATCCTGGACATGATCGGGCTGCTCGGCGCGGGACTGGTCATCCTGCTTTACACATCATCCCAACTGCCCGGATGTGGGGAAATATTCTGGGTAGTGAGGAAACGGGGTGAAGCGGGGAGCCGTGAGGTAAGTGATGTGCGATAATATCGTTTATCGACTTACCTATCACTGAGGAGCCTCTCATGACCGGACTACACCGCACACCGCTGACGACTTCCCAGAAGATGGAGTGTGTCGGAAAAGCGTTGGCAGGGCAAGCCGGCTGTGGTGGGATAGCAGCGCTCAGCCGTGACTATGGGTTTTCTCGCCCGACGGTGTATGCAGCCGAAGGCCACGGCCGCTGAGGTATGTAAGAGAGCATTTGAGGAGGTGCAGTCAAGGTCCGGCGTGTAGGTCAAGTAGACCCGGCGCAATTGCGGCGTGCGGTGGTGGGGTTACGGGTGATATCGCCCAATGCCCCGGGTCCGATGGAGGACCTGATCCCGATCTTGTATCCAGGTGTTCAGAGTTTCTCTCGAATAACGATGGCGGCTCGAGCGGCAACGATTTGCCGCCTCGCCGGCCTGCAGGGCCGCATGGCCCAGCAGACGCGGGTCTCGGGTCATTAGCCGCTGAATGACGTTTGCACTGACGCCGCCATCGGGCGGGCGGTAGACCTATCAACTGTGCCGCGGAGGCTGAGTATGTCGAAGGGCGGGACGGGTAACGAACCCGGGGCTTGTGGACAGCGTCGGGCGATCATTCATATCGGGACGGAAAAGACGGGCACCAGGACCATACAGGAGTACCTGCATATCAATCGCAAGGAGCTCTTGTCCGGCGGTGTCGCCTATCTCGGGGCATCAAGGAGCAAGAACAACATCGACCTCGCCACCTACTGCATGGATAGCGATCATGTCGATGACCGGGTCACGCGTCTGGGACTGCGAGACCCTGAGCGCAGACGGGCATGGCGGGATGGCTACCGACGGCGGTTCGAACAGGAGCTGGCGGCGCTCGACCAGGGTATCCACACCATCATTTGCTCGTCCGAGCATTTTCACTCCCGCCTAAGGACCCCTGGCAGCGTGTCCGACCTGCGGGCGTTGCTCCAGCCCTGGTGCTCGGCGGTCGCGATAATCGTGTACCTGCGTCGTCAGGACCAACTAGCAACCAGCCTGTACAGCACCGCGCTCCGGGTCGGCTTGAGCTCGGCACAGATCATTCCGAGAGGCGATGTCAACGACCACTATTACAACTATGAGATACTCCTGTCGCTGTGGGCAGCGGTGTTCGGAAGGGGCGCGATCAGGCCGCGCGTCTTCGAAAGAGAGCGCCTCGTAGCAGGGGATCTGCTTACCGACTTCCTCGATGCCTGCGAATTATCGCACCTCGATCCCATACTACGGCGGCCGCCCAACAAGAACGAGTCGCTGTCGGCGCTCAGCGCAGAAGTGGTGAAATGCTTCAACCTGCAGCGCCCGCCCTTTCCGGACGATCAAGTGGATCCCCTGCGCGACATGAGGTTCCGCTTGATAGCAACGCTCGAAACCACGCATCCGGGCAAACCATTGCTCCCTCGGCGCGCGGACGCGCAGCGTTTTTATCTACAGTTTCGAGAGTCCAATGATCGGGTCGCCAGGGAATGGTTCGACGGGACATTGTTCCAAGAGGACTTCGGGGCCTATCCGGTCGATGCCATGGCCCCGTCGATGACCGTAGACGAGGTGATGAAGGACATCACCCGCATGCTGAGCGAGCTGGCCACAAGATCACATATCATTCCACGGACACCGCTAGTCGATCAGATCGATGAATCGTGCCCGGATCACGAGATTTTTCGGCGCCTGGCCATGGCCTTCAAGACGGTAAAGCCGGAGCTGGCGTCTCTGCTCGATGGCAGGGCACATAGGCTTAGAGACCAGGCTATCATCCTGTCGCGGTAGACCCCGTCCCCAGCCAACGTTCACGGTGCACCAGGTGGGCGGGCGAGGACAGCTTCTCCGATTCGGTCCAAGCAGCCCGCGGCCAAAGGGCGGTTGATCTGTTGCCGGTCATTAAGCGAGTTCGCGCGAAGAAGGAAAAAGCTGCGGCTCATTAAAAGCATGACTTATTCGGAGTGCGGTGCGTCGTCGCCGCACGTTGCCACTACAATAATCTCTGCGGTAAAGGTAGTGCCGGTGTTCTTTGTAACGCTTACCGGTCGCTTGTAAGAATTACATGCTATCCGCCGTGGAGTTCCAATAACTGGATGGCGCTCTCTTGTTGCTCGGTAATGAGTGGAGCTCGCTGTCCCATCGGAAAATCAACTCAATTGGGGACGTAGCACATCAGCGCTTCGGGCGGACTGGCATGAAGATTGCCCAAGGTATCTTGATGCAGTAGTCCTGAGCCCGCTCAGATTCGTACTTATCGGGGCAAAGGAATCTTCGAGATATTGTATATAATACGAGACCCTGCATGAGTGCATCAAACGAAATATCTGAATTGCCATATCTCCTCAAGTCACTACCCTGGAGTTGGATATACTATTGTTCGTCAAGATCCCTTTTGTTGGGCCTATTATTTATCTTTGACTCTGTCCATTAAGGAGAAATGACCATATGCTAAAGGTTGTCGAAATATTGGCACAGTCCGAGAAGAGCTGGGAGGACGCCGCGCAGCTCGCGGTTCAGGAGGCTGCCAAAACGGTGCGCAACATCAAATCGGTCTATATCCAGGAGATGGAAGCGACGGTCGAGAACGATCGGATCACCTACTACCGGGTCAACGTCAAGATTTCCTTCGCGATAGAAGGACGATAATCCTTATGGGAGGTACCGCTCGCCCGCCGCCAGCTTGTAACAGGCGCACATGTCCTGTTGCGCTGAGCACGAGAGATCGGGCAACCCGTCGTTCTACAAGAGGAGCGCGTCGTTCTACAAGAGGAGCGCGATGAGTAACCAACTACCCTATACCCCCAAACAGTTCGCCCTCAATGGGCTCAACGGCATCTCCGATCGCACGCTGGAGATGCACTTCAAGCTCTACGAGGGTTACGTCAAGGAGATCAACAACCTGAGGGAGCAGATTGCAAGGGTCCTGGCCGACGGCAAGGTCGATCAGGAGGAGATGCCGGCTTACTCGGAGCTTACACGCCGGCTGGGCTTTGAATACAATGGCATGGTGTTGCATGAG
>JALZID010000050.1 GCA_030860485.1 Pseudomonadota bacterium
ATCACATACCTAAGGGTTACCTCTACGCCGCCATCGGCTTCTCGGTGGTGATCGAGGCTTTTAATCAACTTGCACTCCGCAATCGCAGAAAATGGGCGGCCTCGATGCCGCGCCGGCGGCGCACGGCCGACACGGTGTTGCGACTCCTGGGCGGTGTTCCTGTGCCATCCTCGGCCGCGACAGGCGCAGACGTGAGCGTGGTGATACCGGAGGCCGCGACGGAACAGGAATTCGCGCCCGCAGAGAAGGCAATGGTGCGCGATGTCCTCGCGCTCGCCGACCGGCCGGTGCAAACGATTATGACGCCCCGGCCGGAGGTCGCCTGGATCGATCCGGGCGATCCCAAGGAGACCGTGTTGGCCGAAGTTCGCAATAGCGCCCATCGTCAGTTCCTGGTAAGCCGCGGATCCGTGGACGATGTCGTCGGTATCGCACGTAAGGAAGACATCCTGGCGCTCTGTCTCGATGACAAAGAGTTTGACCTCATACGCGCGGTGCAAGAACCCAGAGCGATGCACGGGGGCGCGTCGATTCTCGATACGCTCGACATGTTTAAACGAGCGCCTGTTGATATTGCGTTGGTGGTCGATGAGTATGGCGGTTTGGAAGGGATTGTCACACAGACCGATTTGCTCGAGGCGATTACGGGCGATCTGCCGGACGCAGAGCACCCAGAGCCGGAGGTGAAAGAGCTGGAGGACGGCTCATTCCTCGTCGATGGCGCAATGTCGATTTACGACGCGCAGCAGCGCTTCGATCTTGGCAAGCTCCCGGACGGCGACTTCAACACCCTTGCCGGTTTCGTTGTGTTCCTTTTCGGCCGGATACCGGCGCTAGGCGAGCGCGTCGAGTCGCACGGCTGGAGCTTCGAGGTATCGGACAGGAAGGGATGGCGCATCAATAGTCTGCTTGCACGGCGAGCCGCCATATGTGAAGACTCAGGTGCGTGATCGGACGGCTAGCTAGGCCGATGAACGCTTGGGTTGCGCACGAGGAGCAAAGCGGCCGCCCAACCCTGCAGTGGGGGGACGCTCCGCGAGCGGGCGTCGCGGAAGCCCTCGGCGGTCGGATCTCGGTGGGGGCCTCGGTGGACACGCTCCCGGGGGCGGGCTCGGCACGTTCCAGAAAGGCATGGGCCCAGAGGCCGGGATGCCAGAGCAACAGGATGCGACCGAGATCAGGTTTCGGAACATGACATGGCACCTCGTGACGCCTCATAACGGTAGTGGGGCGCGGTCCGCTCCGCCGAGAGCCCCGTCAGACACGGAGTCGCATCGCGCGGGACAGAGCGGGCAACCACGGCCGCACTCGGTTTATGAAGTTCCCGGTCGTTGATCCCTGCGTGGAGGTGGAAACCGCAGATCATTTGCTCGCGGGCCACCTGCTGTTGCATCTGGAGCATGCGCTCGTAGCGCGAGTTGGAGGTAATGCGCTGCGTGCGCCAGTCGGCTAGCGGCAAGGTTCCTGCCGCTACGATCCAACGGGCCTCGTCTCTCCCGGCCTGCACAAGCGTGCTGCGTAGCCGTTGGAGTGTGGCACGCACCTGGCCCAGGGTCTTACACATTGCCGTACGGCTTTCGATCAGGGACCGCTGGAATTCTTCCATATAACTGGAGCCCTTGTCGCCGAGGAGACCCTGCTGCTCGAGGCGTTTCAGAACGGGCTGCCCATCGGTGACCACTGCTGCGGTGCTCGGATCGAGCACGAAGAATTCCTCCCGACCCCGAGGGGTCAAGCCGTGCGTCATCATTCACCGCGGCTCGCTAACTGCGGCGCGTCTCGTGGTTTCAGCGCTACTAGCGGCCTCGTAAGCCCGGCACGCATTCCTCGACTTCGTCCCGACAAGTCCGTTGCTTGTAAGCCTGATACAAGTCGAGGGCACGTCGCCATAGCGGTCCGGGAACCCCTGGGCCCACGGGCCGACCGTCCAGGGTCGTGACCGGGCAGAGCTCGCGTACGGAGCTGGTGAGCCAGATCTCATCGGCGCTAGCGAGCGCCTCGGCCGAGATCAGGGTCTCGTGGCAGGGCAGGTGGGCCGCCTGCAGCAGCTCGACGATCAGATCGCGGGTGATGCCGGGCAAAAGCTCCGGCCCCTTGGGTGGGGTCGTCACCACACCGGCGTGGACCGCGAAGACATTGCTCGCCGCCCCTTCGGTGACCCGACCGTCGCGGATCAGGATGGCCTCGTAGGCCCCGGCATCGGCGGCCTGCAACCGCAACAGGACGTTGGGCAAGAGGCCGATCGCCTTGATGTAGCAATACCGCCAGCGGATGTCATCGCAGGTGACGGCGCCGACCGGCTCGGGCTCGCGCGGGGGAGTGAGCGGGTTGCTCATGGCGAAGACCGTGGGTGACACCGGTTCCGCCAATACGAGGTCGCGACGCGCGACGCCGCGGGTGACCTGTAAATAGACCGATTGATTGCCGCCGCCATTCCGGTCCACGAGGGTCTTGAGAATGGCGGCCCATTCGTCATCACCGAGCGGCCGCGGGATCCGCACCGCCTTGAGGCTGGCCGCCAGGCGCTTGAGATGCTCTGTCAGGCGAAACAAGCGACCTCCGAAGACCGGGATCACCTCGTAGACGCCATCGCCGAAGATAAAACCGCGATCCAGGACCGGGATGCGTGCTTCCTCGAGCGGCAACACCTCGCCGTTCAGGTAACAGCTCGGCATTTATTGGACGAGCATCCACAGCTCGTCGATCCAGCGGCTGTAGATGGGCGCCTCGGCCACATCCTTGAGCGCGACCAGGGGGCGCTCCAAGAGTTCCTGGTCACCGAGCGTGACCTTGAGGACGCCGCCCTGGCCACCCTTGGGAAGAGGCGCCATGAGGCGCGGGTTGATATCCATGGCCGCCTTGAGATCCTTGTAGCGGTTTCTCGGCACCGTGACGTAGAGGTCCTCGACGAGCCCGAGATCGGCGGCCTTGGCCTGGCCTTTCCATATGCGCGCCTGCGCCAGGGGTTTATGGGCCTCGTAGAGACGGCGGGTCGCGTAGGATCGGAAGCCGAAGCTCAGCAACGCCTGGGTCGCGGCCATACGCTGTTTTTCGCTGTCCGCCTTCATCACCACCGAAACCAACCGCATCCCGTCGCGCAGCGCGGAGGCGGCCAGGCAATAACCGGCGTCGTCCGTAAATCCGGTCTTGATGCCGTCGACCGACGGATCACGGTACAGGAGCCGGTTGCGGTTCGGTTGCTTGATCCCGTTGAAGGTAAATTCGTGTACCTTGAACCAGGAATAGACCTCCGGGAAGTCCCGGATCAAGGCCGCCGACACGATGCCGAGGTCGCGCGCGCTCGTATAGTGCTCGGGTTGGTCGAGACCGGAGGCGTCGATGAAGTGACTGTTGCGCATACCGAGGCGCGCCGCGTGCTGGTTCATGAGATCGGTGAACGCCTCCTCGGTGCCCGACACGTGCTCGGCCAGCGCCACGCTGGCATCGTTCCCGGACTGCACGATGATGCCCATCAGCAGATCCTTGACCGAGACCTGCTTGCCGACCTCTATGAACATCTGCGATCCGCCCATGCGCCAGGCGTTCTCGCTGATGGTCACCGGGTCCTCCAACTTGATATTGCCCTGTCCAAGCTCATGGGCAATCACATACACGGCCATGATCTTGGTGAGGCTCGCGGGGCTCGCGCGGTCGTCGGCGAGCGCTTCGGCGAGCACCTGGCCGGTATTCACGTCCAGGAGAAAATAGATCGGGACCTTCACGCTCGGTCCGGTGGGGACCGGAGGCGCGACAGTCTCTGCGCAGGCGAAGACCGACCAGAGACCCAACAGTGCGGCACACGCGCCAAGCGATAGGCGATTCATGACTCCCGATCTGTCTCGTTACGCGCCGTCTCGCTACCCGGTTCAGAGCGGATCCGCCGTGACGCGATGCGCCCGCAGGCCGACGTTCGACAGCCGCGCGCCGATCCGCTCGACCATTTCGGTGCCGACCAGGGGTCCGATCTGCACCCGGTACAGGTGTCGGTCGGCGACCTGGGACGGCCGGATGTGGACCGCGGGCTCGTGCACCGTTCCCTGCATCGGCGCCAGCATCGCCCCGATACGGGCGCGCAGCCGCTCCGCGTTGGCGGCGTCGCTGAAGGCGCCGACCTGGAGGAACCAGTGGCGCTCCGCCGGGCCGCCGGACGCCGTCGGTGCCTCCCGCGGAGTGAGATCGAGCGCCGCAACCGATGTGCTCACGCGCAGGCGCGGCGCACTGTCTGTTCTCATTAGTTGGCCGCGCTGGGCCGCCGTCCCCACGTGAAAATTATATAAGTTCGGCCGCGCGTGCACCCGGCGCCGGGCAGGGTGGTGCGAGGGCAGCGAGGCGGATCTGGGCAGATACGCCACCCTCTTGTTTCTTGATTGGGCCGGGGCGGCCGGCATCGGGGCCGTCTCGGCGCTCTCGGTCCATGCACCGGGTGACAGGGCACGGACCTCGACCCATGCGGTCCCGGGAGCATGGATCCCGAGGCTCTGCGCGGCGGCATAGGAGAGGTCTAGGACGCGGTCGTCCTTGAAAGGCCCGCGATCATTGACCTTCACCACGGCCCTGCGCCCGGTCCCGAGGTGCGTGACCTCGACATGGGTCGGCAGCGGCAGGACGCGGTGGGCAGCGGTCATCTCGTACATGTCGTAGGGCTCGCCGCTCGAGGTGCGCTTGCGGTGAAACCCGGGGCCATACCAGGACGCCATCCCGCGCTCCACGAAGCCCCGGCTGTGTTTCAAGGGGTAGTAGGTTTGCCCGAACACCTCGTACGACTCGGGATTGCCGTAGCGACTCAGCCGCTCCGCGCGCGGGATCGCGCCCGGCGTCACGCGGCTCGCGGGGGCGTTCGCGGTGTGCCGCGCGTCCCGCACCGGCGTCTGACCGCACCCGCCGAAGACCAAACAGAGGCCCAGGCACGGGACCCAGGGCGCATAGCATCGCAGACCGAATGACTCAGTGTCGCGCGCCACCATCGATGGCCCATTCGTTACTGTTGTTATCACCAAGGCTGTTATCACCAAGGCCGATGGTGGGTACGCCTGCAGCCTGATCACGTATGGCCTGAGCGAGCTGGAAGACGGCCATCGCGTAAGAAGAGCTGCGGCTGTAGCGCGTGATCACATAGAAGTTCATGAGCCCGACCCAGAACTCCTTGCCCGCCTCGCTATCGAGGGCCACGAGCAGCGCCTTCGGCTGGCCCGCGACAGGCGTTTGTGGCACGACGCCGGCCTGTGCGAACGCCTCGAGACCGATCTCCGGGGCCTTGCCGGCGTACAACAACGGCTGATAGGCATCGCCCGTCACGCGTGCGGGTACCGCCACCGGTTGCCCGGCCTCCCAACCGTGCTCCTTGAAGTAATTGGCGACGCTCGCGAGCACATCGGGGACGCTGTGCCAGATGTCCGGCCGACCGTCCGCGTCGAAATCGACGGCATAGCGCCGGTAACTGGTAGGGATGAACTGCGGCATCCCCATGGCCCCGGCGTAAGAGCCCCTGAGCGCGAGCGGGTCCAATTTCTGATCACGGGTCATGAGCAGAAAGGCCTCGAGCTCGCTCGTGAAGAACGGCGCCCGCGGCGGGAAGTAAAAGGCCAGGGACGAAAGCGCGTCCACCACGCGATAGTCGCCGGTATTGGCCCCATAGTAGGTCTCGACGCCCACGATGGCCACGATGACCTCGGGCGCCACACCGTAATGCGCCGCGATCCGCCCCAGGAGTTCGCCGTGGCGTTTCCAAAAATCCACGCCTCCGCGGATCCGCTCCGGGGTCACGAAGATGCGGCGATAGCTGTGCCAGGGTTTGGCCTCGGCGGGTTTCGAGATGGCGGCCAGCACGCGCTCGGAACGCTCCACCTGCTCGAACAGGGTTTCGAGGGCGGGGCGCGAGAAACCGTGCCGATCGACCATCTGGGTGATGAACGGGTCGACGAGCTTGGGATCGAGCGGGTCGCCCAGGGCCAGCCCGCCCGCCGTCCAACCCAGGATCAAGGCCAGCACCAGACCCAAGACCAATGCGACGAGATTTCGCAACTCCCCGCTCCCCGATTTTATTACTCCCAACGGCTATCCCGACAGCAAACGCCTGTGGGTCTGGAAGGACATCAGGATACCGAAACTGGCCAGGAGAGTCACGAGCGAGGTCCCCCCGTAGCTGATGAAGGGCAATGGGATCCCGACCACGGGCAGCTGCCCGATGACCATGCCCATATTGACGAACACATAGATGAACAGGGTCAAGGTCAGGCTGCCCGCCATGAGGCGCGCGAAGCGGCCCTGCGCCTCCAGCGCGATGTGGAGCCCGCGCGCGATGAGCACCACGTAGAGCGCGAGCACCACCATGACGCCCATGAAACCGAACTCCTCACACAAGACCGCGAAGATAAAATCGGTGGAGCGCTCGGGGATGAACTCGAGATGCGACTGGGTGCCGTTGAGCCAGCCCTTGCCGTACAACCCCCCGGAGCCCACGGCGATCATCGACTGGATGATGTGGTAGCCGGTGCCGAGCGGGTCCTCCGTGGGATCGACCAGGGTCAGGAGGCGCTGGCGCTGGTAGTCGTGCATGTGATACCAGAAGAACGGTGCGGACAAGACGAGACCGGTCGCGGCCACCCCGATCGAACGCCAACTCACCCCGGACAGGAACACCACGGACAGGCCCCCCACGGCGATCAGGACCGCGGTGCCGAGGTCGGGTTGTTCGGCAACGAGCACCGTGGGCACGATCACCAGGGCGGCACCGGCCAGGAGGTCGCCGAGGCGCGGAGGCAGCAGTCTCTTCTGCAGGTACCAGGCGACCATCATCGGGACGAAGACCTTCATCATCTCCGAGGGCTGAAAGCGGACGACTTTGAGATCCAGCCAGCGCTGCGCGCCCTTGCCGGTGCCGGCGATCGCGACGGCGACCAGGAGCAAGAGACCGGCGACGTATAACCACGGCGCCCACATCAGGAAGTAACGCGGCGCCAGGCGCGCCACGACCAGCATGATGCCCATCCCGAACAACATGCGGGCGCCTTGACGGGCGGTGGCGCCCAGGTCCTGTCCGGTGGCGCTGTAGAGGACCGCGAGACCGATGGCGGACAGGATCAGCACGCCCCAGAGCAGGAAGGGGTCTATGTGCAGGCGATAGAGATGGCCCCGCCGCCTGTCCATGGGCCGCTCGTCCATCGTTCAACTATCCACCGGTCAACTGCCGTGAATCGGCTTCCCGCATCAAATAGCTATCGAGCAGCTTGCGGGCGATGGGGGCCGCCGCGCCACTGCCGCTGCCACCGTGCTCGACCAGCACCACCAGGGCGATCCGGGGGGCCTCGACCGGCGCAAAAGCGATGAACCAGGCGTGGTCGCGCAGGTGCTCGGGCAGCTCCTCGTTCCTGACCTTCTGGTTTTGCTTGATGCCGAACACCTGGGCGGTGCCGGTCTTGCCGGCGATCCGGTAGGTCGAGCCCCTCCCCACCTGGCGCGCGGTGCCGTTCGAGGCGTTCACCACGTCGGCCATGGCCCCGAGTATCTCGGCGAGGTGCTCCGTGCTCGTGCCGATGTCCGGGACCTTGTCCGCGGGCCGTAGCGGGATGGGCATCTGGGTGCCGCGGTCGCGGGCGTGACCCCCGACCGAGGGCGGCAGGACCCGGCCCCCGTTGGCCAGGATCGCCGTGGCGGTCGCGAGCTGCATCGGGGTGGCGAGGAAATACCCCTGACCGATGCCCGTGATCACCGTCTCACCGGGATACCAGGGCGCGTGACGGGCGCGGCGCTTCCAGGCCTGCGAGGGCATGAGACCCGTGGACTCCGCGGGGAGATCGACGCCGGTCTTGCGGCCGAAGCCGAACCGGTCGAGGTAGGCGTGCATGCGGCCGATCCCGAGGTCCTGGGCCAGACGATAGAAGTACACATCGCAGGACTCCACCACGGCGCGCCTGAGCGGCACAGTCCCGTGGCCGCCCTTCTTCCAACAGCGATAGCGATGCTTCTGGCCGCCCAGGCTGAACCACCCCGGGCACCATGCGGTGTTGGACGGGTTGCGCACGCCGGAATCGAGGGCCGCCAGTGCGAAGAACGGCTTGACGGTCGAGCCCGGCGGATACTGCCCCTGCAAGGCGCGGTTGAAGAGGGGCCGGTCGGGCGCATCGCGCAGTTCCTGGTAGTAACGCGGTCGCTGGCCGTAGGCGAGGAGGTTGGGGTCATAGCTCGGGGTGCTCGCTAGCGTCAGGACCCCGAGGTCACGCGGGTCGATGGCCACCACGGCTCCGCGGTGTCCGGCCAGGGCCTCCATGGCGGCGCGTTGCAGGCCCGCGTCGACGTTGAGGTAGAGGTCCCGTCCCGGCTCCGGCGCGACCCTTTTGACGACCCGCTGCACGCGCCCCTCGGCGTTGACCTCGACCTCCTGGTAACCAGCGCGGCCGTGCAGGATGTTTTCATGGACGCGTTCGACGCCGTTCTTCCCGATGTGGCTGGTACCGCCGTAGTTGGGCACGTCGATGACCTTAAGATCGGCCTCGTCGATGTGCCCCATGTAGCCGACGATATGCGCCATCTCCGGGCCCAGGGGGTAGTGCCGCGTGAGGCGCGCCACGATATCGATGCCCGGGAAGCGGTGGCGCTCCACGGCGAATCGCGCTACCTCGCCATCGTCGAGGTCGAGGCGCAGCGGCACGCCCTCGAAGCGGCGCTTGGACTTCAAGACGCGCTGGAATCGCGCCTGATCTTCGGCGGTGATGTCGATGATCGACCGCAGGGCGCCGACGACCTCATCGATCTTCGCGGCCCGCTCGGGCACCACCTCCAGGCTGAAGGAGGGGCGGTTCTCGGCGAGCACGAAGCCATCACGGGCGTAGATGAGCCCGCGCGTCGGCGGCACCGGGACCACCTTCAAGCGATTGTCTTGAGACAGGGTGGTGTAGTGGCCATGCTCGACCACCTGCAGCTCGAGGAGGCGCCCCACGATGACCAGCAGGAGGAGACCCATGGCCACGGCCGCCACCCATACCCGGCGCCGAAACACGAACTGCTCGGTAGCAGGGTCGGCGATAACCAGGGGATCAACCATCGTGCAGGGGTTCAGGGCGCGGCGGCATAGCGGCGCCGCGCCTCGCTCAACACCAGGAACACCCACGGCCAGAGGAACATGCTGGTCAGGACCGGCAGCCAGTAATAGCCCGGGTCCGCCTCGAGGCCCCGGATCCCCCGGACCCACCACGTCAGGAGCGCATTGACGGAGATCATGAGCCCCACCCACAGCGCCTGCTGCACCACCGGGAAGAGGCGTAGGCGCCGGTAGTTCTTGGCGGTCACGTAGGCCGCGATGCAGAGCGCCGCGGCGTTCTGACCGAGCGGTGTGCCGTGCAGCGCGTCCAGAAGCAAACCGATGAGCCATCCGGTGCCCACCCCGACGCGCTCCGGGAGTGTCATGCACCAGTACACGAGCACCATCGCCACCCAGGCGGGGCGCCAGGCAGCGGCCCATTCCGGGAGCGGAAGGACCACTAGAAACAGGGCGAGAAAAAAGGTCGCGATGATGAGAACGCCGTCCGCGCCCGGCGCGCTCATCGCTGCACGACGCGCTCCGCGGGCGGGGTCCCGCGCCCGTCCTCCGGCTCCGTGGTCCACACCAGCAACACCTCGCGGATCTGGCTGAGCTTGGCGCTCGGCTCTGCGTGGATGCGGGCGAAGGGCTCGTTGGGGTCGAGGGCCACCTCCCCCACCGCGCCGACCGGATAGCCCGCCGGGAAGCGCCCGTCCATCCCCGAGGTCACGATGAGATCACCCGGCTTCACATCGGCGTTCGGTGCCACATAGGCCAGATCCAGGGCGTCCCCCGACCCGGTGCCGGTGGCCACCGCCCGCACGCCGCTGCGCACCACCTGCACCGGCAAGGCGTGGCTGCTATCGGTGATGAGCAGCGCCGTCGAGGAGATGGGATTGACGCGGACCACCTGACCGACCACCCCGTTGCCGTCGATGATCGGCTGGCCGCGATAGACCCCGTGCCGGCTGCCCTTGTTGAGGAGCATCTCGCGGGTAGGGGATCCGAGCTCCATGGCCACGACATCCGCCGCCAGCACGCGGTCGTCGAGCTCGACCGAAGATTCCAGCAACTCCCGCAAACGCAGGTTCTCGGCCTCGAGCGCGGCGTAGCGCTGGGAGCGCGTCTTCAGCAACAGGTTCTGGTGGCGCAGGCGGCGGTTCTCTTCCGTGAGCGACCGGCGCGTCACCAGTGACTCCGACGACCAGTCGGCCAAGGTGGCCGGCAGGTGGACGAGGTAGCGCAGCGGATACACCACCACCGACAGGACCGAGCGCACCGGATCGAGCCGGTTATAGCGGTGGTCGAGGGTCATGAGCAGGAGCGAGGCGAGCAGCAAGGCCGTGAGCCTGAAACCGAGCGCCGGGCCGTCACGAAACAAGGTCTTCATTGCCGATCTTCCCGTGCATAAGCTACGCCCCTGCCCCCGGTAATCTTATAAACTTATACATGTTCCCGTAAACTTATACATGTTCCCGGCCCGCTAGCGACTGCCGCCGCATGCCCTACTCGAGCGACAGCACCTCCGGGCCCAGCTCATCGATCAATTCCAGCACGCGCCCGCCGCCGCGTGCCACACAGGTCAACGGGTCTTCGCCGACTATCACCGGGATCCCGGTTTCTTCCTGCAGCAGGCGGTCGATGTCGCGCAACAGCGCCCCGCCACCCGTCAATACCATGCCGCGCTCCGACACATCGGCGGCCAGCTCCGGGGGCGTCTTTTCGAGGGCGGTCTTGACCGCGGTGATGATCCCCGACAACGGCTCCTGTATGGCCTCCAGGATCTCATTGCTGTTCAGGGTGAAGCTGCGCGGCAGGCCCTCCGCCAGGTTGCGGCCGCGCACCTCGATCTCGCGAACCTCGTCGCCCGGATAGGCGCAACCGATGGTGTGCTTGATGCGCTCGGCGGTGGCCTCGCCGATCAAGGTGCCGTAATTGCGCCGCACGTAGTTGATGATGGCGTCATCGATCCTGTCGCCGCCGATGCGGACCGAGTCCGCATACACGATCCCGTTGAGCGAGATGATCGCCACCTCCGAGGTCCCGCCGCCCATGTCGAGGACCATGGAGCCGCTGGCGTCGCTGACCGGGAGCCCCGCCCCGATGGCCGCCGCCAGCGGCTCCTCGATGATATACACGCCGCGCGCCCCGGCGCCCGAGGCCGATTCGCGGATGGCGCGGCGCTCCACCTGCGTCGAACCGCAGGGTACACCCACCAGCACCCGCGGGCTCGGTTTCAGGAACCGGTCGCCGTGCACCT
Source organism: Pseudomonadota bacterium (assembly GCA_030860485.1). NCBI lineage: Bacteria > Pseudomonadati > Pseudomonadota > Pseudomonadota bacterium. The sequence continues at coordinate 11,277 of JALZID010000050.1, forward strand.
TGCGGATGAAGTACTGGAGCATCTTCTCGGTCACCGTGAAGTCGGCGATCACCCCATCCTTGAGCGGGCGCATGGCCATGATGTTGCCGGGGGTGCGCCCTAACATGCGTTTGGCCTCGGTGCCGACCGCGGCGATGCTCCTGTGGTTGGAGTGGTCCGGCCCCTTGCGGAGCGCGACCACCGAGGGCTCGTTCAACAGGATCCCCTTGCCGCGCGCATAAATGAGCGTATTCGCGGTCCCGAGATCGATTGAAAGGTCGTTGGAGTAAAGGCCACGCAAGCGACTGAACATAATAGAATAATAACCTAAATTTCCGAGGGATCCAGGTGCCGGGCGGGTGCCGGCCCGCGGAGCGCGTGTCAAACCCGTGGCCCGGCCGTGAGTCCCGAAACCATGTGCGGGACCGTTCGCCGCTCGCGCGCCGGAAGTGCGCGCCGCAAGCGGGCGTTCAGCTCGGCCACCGGTGCGGCCAGCTTCTTCGGAGCGGGGAAACTCACGAGAAGGACGCGACCCTTTGGGCTGAGAGGTAGGTTTGCTGCGGCGCCACTCTAGCAGCGGGTCGCTACCAGGGCAAGCAGGTTTTCCCGACCGCCCCCCCGGATAAGACAATCGACGGTATAATCCTCGGGATCCATCCACCCGGCGCCACCCGTCGACATGTCCATCGATCACGCCGCCGTCCAGAAGATCGCCTGGCTCGCGAGGCTGAAACTGGCCGAGTCCGATGTCCCGGAGTATGCGCGCCAACTCTCCGGGATCCTCGAGTTCGTCGATCAGATGAACCGGGTCGACACGAGCGGCATCGAGGCCCTCGCACACCCGCTCGAGCTGGTGCTCAGGATCCGTGAGGACGTCGTGACCGAGACCGATCGGCGCGAGGCATTCCAGATCGGGGCGCCCGAGGTGGCGGCAGGACTGTACCTGGTGCCCAAGGTCATCGGCTAGCTTTTATATTCTATTTTTCAACATTCTATTTATAACTTTCGGGTCCCGCATGCACGACCTGACGCTTGCCGAGCTGTCGGTGGCGCTCCGCCGCGGCGAGACCACGAGCGAGGAGCTGACCCGCCATTTCCTGGCCCGCATCGAGCGCCTCGATTCCGCGCTCAACAGCTTCGTCACCGTGACCGCGGAGCGCGCCCTCGGCCAAGCGCGGGCCGCGGATGCCGCACGCCGCCGGGGCGAAGCCGGGCCCCTGACGGGAATCCCGATGGCCCATAAGGACATCTTCTGCACCGAGGGGGTCAAGACCAGCTGTGGCTCGAAGATGTTGGATAGTTTCATCTCGCCCTACGACGCGACGGTGGTCGAGCGCCTGCAGGCCGCGGGCATGGTGATGCTCGGGAAGACCAACATGGACGAGTTCGCCATGGGTTCCTCCAACGAGACCAGCTTCTATGGCCCGGTGCGCAATCCCTGGGACCGCGAGCGGGTGCCGGGGGGCTCCTCGGGCGGGTCCGCGTGCGCGGTGGCCGCACGCCTCGCCCCGGCCGCGACCGGCACCGACACCGGCGGCTCCATCCGCCAGCCGGCCTCCTTGTGCGGTGTGACCGGCGTCAAACCGACCTATGGCCGCGTGTCCCGCTATGGCATGGTGGCCTTCGCCTCCAGCCTCGACCAGGGGGGCCCCATCACCTACACGGCACAGGACGCGGCGCTTCTATTGAACGCCATGAGCGGCTTCGACGCACGCGATTCCACCTCCGCCGAGCGCCCCGACGAGGACTACACGGCGAATCTCGACGCCCCGCTCACCAGGCTCCGGATCGGTCTGCCCAAGGAGTTCTTCGGTAGCGGGCTCAATCCCGGCGTCGCCCGGGTCATCGAGGCCGCGATCAAAGGGTTCGAAGGACTAGGCGCACGGGCAATCGAGATTGAGCTGCCCAACACCCCTCTCTCGATCCCGGCCTACTATGTCGTCGCCCCGGCGGAATGCTCCTCGAACCTGGCGCGCTTCGATGGGGTACGCTTTGGTTACCGCTGCGCCGCGCCGGCCGATCTCCACGATCTCTACTGCCGCTCGCGCGGCGAGGGTTTCGGCGCCGAGGTGAAGCGCCGCATCATGATCGGGACCTATGCCCTTTCGGCCGGTTACTACGATGCCTATTACCTCAAGGCCCAGCAGATCCGGCGTCTCATCCGCGACGACTATAGGCGTGCCTTCGAGCGCGTCGATGTCATCATGGGGCCGACCTCGCCCAGCGTGGCCTTCAAGCTCGGGGAGAAGACCGGCGACCCGATCACGATGTATCTCTCCGACATCTATACCATCTCGGTCAACCTGGCGGGCCTGCCGGGGATGTCCATCCCAGCCGGCTTCGCGGAGGGGCTGCCGGTCGGCCTGCAGCTCATCGGCGAGCACTTCGGCGAGGCGCGGCTCCTCAACATCGCCCACCGCTATCAGCAGGTGACCGACTGGCACCGGCGCACGCCACCGGGCATCGACTAGGACCCGTGGAAGCGAGCGTGACTGACAAACGCTGGGAACCGGTCATCGGGCTGGAGATCCATGCCCAGCTCGCGACCCGGAGCAAGATCTTCTCGGGTGCCCCGACCGCCTACGGCGCCCCGCCCAACACCCAGGCTTGCGCCGTTGACCTCGGGCTGCCGGGGGTGCTGCCGGTCCTGAACCGGGAAGCGGTGCGCATGGCGGTCCGGTTCGGGCTCGCGATCGAGGCCCGGGTGAGTCGCCGCTCGGTGTTCGCGCGCAAGAACTATTTCTACCCGGACCTCCCGAAGGGCTACCAGATCAGCCAGTACGAGCTGCCCATCGTGGCCGCGGGCCACACCGAGATCGCGTTCGAGGACGGGACGAGCAAGCGCGTCGGCATCACCCGCGCCCACCTCGAGGAAGACGCCGGCAAGTCGCTGCACGAGGACTTCCACGGCATGTCCGGCATCGATCTCAATCGCGCCGGGACCCCGCTCCTCGAGATCGTCTCCGAGCCCGATCTGCGCACGGCCAGGGAGGCGGTGGCTTACATGCGCAGGATCCACACGCTGGTCCGCTACCTCGGGATCTGCGACGGCAACATGCAGGAAGGCTCGTTCCGCTGCGACGCCAATGTCTCGGTTCGAAAAACGGGCGAGGCGCGTCTCGGGACGCGCGCAGAGGTTAAGAACCTCAACTCCTTCCGCTTCGTCGAGCGCGCCATCCACCACGAGATCGAACGCCAAATCGCTGTCCTCGAAGCGGGTGGCACCGTGGTATTGGAGACGCGCCTCTACGATCCCGATCGCAATGAGACCCGCCCCATGCGCGACAAGGAAGAGGCCAACGATTACCGCTATTTCCCCGATCCCGACCTGCTCCCCCTGGTGCTCTCGGAAGAGTGCATCGAAGCGCTGCGGGCGGACCTCCCCGAGCTTCCCGATGCCAAGCGGCAGCGCTTCATCGCCCGATACGGGTTGCCGGCCTATGACGCCGCGGTGCTGTGCGCGAGCCGGGAGCTCGCCGACTTCTACGAGGGGGCCGTCGCGGCGAGCGGCGGACAGGCCAAACCCTGTGCCAACTGGGTCATGGTCGAGGTCCTGGGGGCCTTGAACCGCGAGGGAAAGGAGATCGGCCAGTGCCCGATCAATCCGACCATGCTCGGGGGGCTCGTGCGCCGGATCACCGATGGCACCATCTCGGGCAAGATCGCCAAAGAGGTCTTCGAGGCCATGTGGCACGGCCGAGGCGATGCCGACGCCGTGATCGAGACGCGCGGCCTCCAGCAGATCTCCGACGAGGGCGCGATCGGCGCGCTCATCGACGAGGTCCTGCGCGACAACCCGAGCCAGGTCGCACAATACCGCCAGGGCAAGGAGCAGGTGCTCGCCTTCTTCGTCGGCCAGGTCATGAAGAAGTCCCGCGGCAAGGCCAACCCGCAGCGGTTGAATGCGCTGTTGCGGGAGAAGCTCGGCGCGGGTTGAGCCCCCGGCTTCACCGGAGAGGCACCTCCCCGCGAGGGACCATGGAATTGGGTGCATATCCAACCAGATTCTGATTAGCTGGCGTCGACGTCCCCGTCGTGCGCAACATCGTGTCCTTCAAGTACGTGCGCTCGCCACAAGTGCGCCAAAGCTAGGATGTATCCCGTCCTCCAAATCGAAGACAATGCGCCCGATCTTCCGGAGCAGCTGGGGAGCAAACAGAAGTTCTGGTTGCATATCGGGGAACAAGTTTACCTGTTCAAGATCGGGAGACCGGGAACCGGGGAAAACTGGGCAGAAAAGGTTGCCGCGGAGCTTTGCACACTGCTTGGCCTACCTCATGCCTACTACGAACTTGCGATTTGGAAGCACGAGAAAGGGGTGCTCTCGCCCGCCTTCGTCCCGCGGGATGGTGGGCTCATCATGGGTAATGAACTGCTCGCGGAGATCCATACGGACTATCCGGCTCATCAAATCCGCCGGGTCAGGGACTATACGCTGGGGCGCATTCAAGCCCTGTTGAGCCTGGACGAAATCCGGCTACCATTGGATTGGGCGCCGCCGGATGCTTCGATTCGCAGTGCCTTCGACGTGTTCATCGGTTATTTGTTGCTGGATGCCTGGATCGCGAACCAGGACCGGCACCACGAAAACTGGGGTATGATCAACTATCAGGGCTGCATCCACCTAGCGCCGTCGTACGACCATGCAGCCTCCCTGGGCCAGAACGAGACCGACGAGGCTCGCAGGGAGAGGCTGGCGACCCGTGATCGCGGACGCCATATCAGCCGCTACGTGCAAAAGGCGCGCTCCGCAATCTATGCCAAGAAGACGGACACTACGCCTCTCGCGACCATCGACGCCTTTCAATTCGCGGCTCGAAAGCGACCGCCAGCGGCAAGGTATTGGCTAGACAGATTGCACGCGATTACCCCCGGCGACTGCCAAGGCATCTTTGGCCAGATACCGGCTACGGAGATCAGTGAGACGGCGGCGCATTTTGCCTTGACCATGCTGGAACTAAATCAGAGCCGACTACTCCACGGGGAACTCACGTCATGAAAGCGCTCTATATCGCCTGGCAGGACCCGAAAAACCGTAGCTGGCACAGTGTGGGCCGCCTGACTTACGACCGGGGGTATTACCGGTTCGTTTATACCCGTGGTGCGCTGGCCTCGCCGCGCTTCAACTATCTGGGGCGCATGCACGACCTGCGAAAGCATTACGTGTCGGAGACCTTGTTCCCGCTGTTCTCCAATAGGCTACTCGACAGCTCACGCCCTGAGTACCCGGATTACGTCCAATGGCTCGGAGTGGAAGCGGAGGCCGATTCGATGCAGCTTCTGGCTCGCTCCGGCGGGACACGGGCTACCGATCAGCTCTGCGTCTACGCGCACCCCGAGCCGAACGAAAGGGGCGAGATCGAGCTGTTCTTCTTCAGCCACGGGCTGCGCTACCTCGACGAGGGGGAACGGCAATGCTTCGACCGACTGAAGGCTGGAGACCGCCTGCAACTGAAGCGGGATGACGAGAACACCCATGACCGTAACGCGCTCATGGTGGAAACCGAGGAGCCGGTCAAGGTGGGTTACTGCCCCCGCTATCTGAATCGGGACCTGCGGCGCGTGATGGACATCGCCGAGGTCAAGTTGACCGTGGAAAGGGCCAACCCAGACGCGCCCCTGCAATTCCGGTTGCTCTGCAAAGCCGTGTTCACGCCGCCGCTCGGCTTTGAGTTGTTCGCTTCAGATGCCTATAGACCCTTGGCGGGCGCGGCAGTGGCAGCGTGATGGTTGAGGAGAAGAAAGGAGGCGCTACGCAAGGCTGCGGAACGGGAGCACCGCTCCATCGCCAACATGGCGAAGATGATGATCCGGGACTATTGCGGCCGAAACGGCGCCACCATTCCTGAGCAGGGCGCCCTGTTCGACGAGGGCGTACGGACATCGCCGCGTCGCAGCTAGCTAGGTGCGACGCCATGGCTGAAACCCCTGAACAAAAAGCCCGCCGCGCGATCGATGCCGACCTGATGGTCGCCGGCTGGCTGGTGCAGGACCGCGCAGACCTCGACCTCACCGCCCGTCGCGGCATCGCCGTACGCGAGTTCCCGATGAAGTCCGGCTTCGGTTTCGCCGATTATTTGCTCTACCTCGACCGCAAGGCCGTGGGCGCGGTGGAGGCGAAGGCCGAGGGCACGCTCACCGGCGTCGAGGAGCAATCCGCGAAATACGCCGCCGGCGGCTGCCCGACAAGCTGCCTGCGCACACGCGCCCGCTGCCCTTCCTGTTCGAGTCCAACGGCGAGGTGACCTACTTCACCAACGGCCTCGACCCCACGCCGCGCAGCCGGCAGGTCTTCAACTTCTTCCGGCCCGAGACCCTGGCGGAGTGGATAGCGCAGCCCGCGTCGTCAGCCCGTCGGCCCGCGTCAAGGATCGCTTCATCATCGTGGATGCCGTCGGTGTGTGCGAGCAGGACAAGACCGATTCCCACACGTTGAATCGTCAGCCCTCAAAGACGCTCGAACAGGTCCTTGAGTACGTCGCCCAGGGTGGCCTAGATCCCGATGCCCTCACCACGCTCGCCAGTCGCCTCGCCAGATTGCAGCACGAATTCAGCCCGGCGCAGCTCGCCGAACTCAAGGGTCTCGCGGGCGGCAAGTCCTTCCCCGATCTCGCGCACGCGCTACTGAACGCCTGTGACCCGGATACGCAGATCGAGGCGGCCACGAATCTCGCCGGCGTCACCGGAGAGCCGTCCAAAGAGCAGATCAAACAGGCGGCCGAGCAGCTCGCCCAAGCTGCCGTCACTCCCTTCCTCAAGGCCGCATTACGCCGCCGCATCCTGGAGATCCGCCAGCAGAACGAGCAGACCATCGACCGCCACACCTCGACGACGTGCTCTATGCCGGCTTCGACGCCTCGGCGGTGGAGAAAGCACGCAACAAGGTGCAGGACTTCCGCGCCTGGATCGCCGAGCACAAGGACCAGCTCACCGCCCTACAAGTACTCTACGCCGGCACACGCCCGCTCAAGCTCTCGCTCAAGGATTTGCGTCAGTTGAAGGACGCGCTCGCCCGCCCGCCGGTTGCCGCCACACCCACCCAACTCTGGCGCTCGTTCGAGGCGGTGGAGGCCGACAAGGTCAAGGGTAGCGGCGGGCAGCAACTCGCCGATCTTGTGAATCTGGTGCGCCACGCGCTCATTCCCACCTTCACCCTCGTGCCCTATCGCGACGACTGCGGGAGCGCTATCAGGCCTGGCTAAAGGAGCGGGACGCGGACAAGACCTTCACGTCAGAGCAACGCGCATGGCTAGACCGCATGGCCGAGCACATCGCCACCAGCCTCGCCATCGAGCCGGAAGACTTCGAGACCGGGTGGTTCGGCCAGCACGGCAGTCTTGGGAAAGCGCATGCGCTCTTCGGCGACACGCTCAGGCCGCTCATGGCGGAACTGAATGAGAGGCTGGTGGCGTGACGGAGAAGGAAGAAGCCAACGTAGGATGTGGTGAGCGAAGCGAACCGCATCAATCGCGAACGATGCGGTTCCCGTTGGTCACCGCATCCTACGGATTGCCGAAGGGGTGGGCGGAAGCAAAGGTCGGTGATCTCATCGGACACGACGGTCTCTTCTGCGACGGTGATTGGGTGGAGTCGAAAGATCAAGATCCCACCGGGGATGTTCGCCTGATACAACTCGCAGATGTCGGCGATGGCGAATATCGTAACAAATCGAATCGCTTTCTGACTTCTGCCAAAGCGGCCGAACTGCGTTGCACGTTCCTACGCCCCCGCGATCTCCTTGTCGCTCGGATGCCGGATCCGCTTGGCCGTGTCTGTATGTTTCCCGGCGACACGAAAGCCAGCGTTACCGTCGTGGATGTTTGCGTAGTCCGTCCAGCCACCACCATCCACACTCGATGGCTCATGCACCAGCTCAACGCTCCACAGATGCGTCAGCGTGTTGCCGCATTGCAGAGCGGCTCGACGCGTAAACGAATTTCGCGTGTAAACTTCGCGAAGATTCCTTTCCCGCTGCCGCCTATGTCCGAGCAAGAGGGCATAGCGTCCGTTGCTGACGAACTCTTCTCCGACCTCGACGCCGGGGTGGCGGCGCTCATGCGGGCGCGGCAGAAGCTGAAGCTCTACCGCGCCTCGGTGCTGAAGGCGGCGGTGGAAGGGGCGCTCACCGCCGAGTGGCGCGCGCAGCATCCGCACACCGAGCCCGCCGCCGAACTGCGCAAGCGCATCCTCGCCAAACGCCGCCACCGCTGGGAGGAAGTTCAACTGGCCACGTTCAAGGGCAAGGGCCAAGAGCCACCCAAGAACTGGAAGGCGAAGTACAAGGAACCCGTCCCCCCCGACGCCACCAACCTACCGCCGCTGCCGGAGGGCTGGTGCTGGGCAAATCTCGACACGTTACTCGTGGAAGGGCCGCAGAACGGGCTCTATCTCCCGAACACCCTCTATGGTCGCGGAACAGAAATCCTGAGGATCGATGATTTTCAGAATGGCTGGGTGCGGCCTCGCGAGGAACTGAAGCGGGTTGAGGCCGACCAGAAAGCAACCACGACATACGCCTTGCGTGACCGCGACTTGGTCATCAATCGCGTGAATAGCATGACTCATCTGGGCAAGTGCGTACTTGCCACCGACAGACTCGAAGGGGTCCTGTTCGAGTCAAACATGATGCGTGCCCAAGTCGCCTCCGCGAGCGAGGCAAAGTATGTTGAGCTATACCTCCGTTCGGAACCTGGCCGGCGGCGCCTTACCAGAGATGCCAAGTGGGCTGTCAATCAGGCGAGCATTAACCAACAAGACGTGAAAAGGGCTCTGCTGCCGCTCCCCCCTCTCGCCGAACAAGAAGCCATTGTCGACGCGGTTGAAGATCAGCTCTCCGTCATCGACCACCTCGAAGCCGACCTAGACGCCAAGCTGAAGAACGCCCAGGTACTTCGGCAAGCCATCCTCCGCCACGCTTTCACCGGCCAGCTTGTGCCGCAAAACCCGAACGACGAGCCGGCCTCGGAACTCCTAAAGCGTATCGCCGCCGAGCGCGAGGCCCGCGCCCGCGAGTACGCCGGCAGGAAACTGGTCGGAGCACGCAATCGAAGGCGCCGCGCGTCGAGGGGCGGCAGACTCCCGGCTTGACAGTATGCATCGGGTATCCTTACGATGCATACGCATGAAGACCCGTGTCACCATCACCCTAGACCCCGAGGTACACGCCCGCGCCAAGGCGGTGGCACGGGCGCGGCGCACCACTGTTTCCGGCTTGATCGAGGCGTTTCTCCGGTCGCCGGACGCGGCCGGGTCGGGCGGTTCGCTGGTCGATGAGATGCTCGGCTGCGCCGAGCTACGCAGCGTGGAGCCCGGTCGCGATCCGCTCTACGACGCCCTGCACGCCCGCCACATCGCCCGCCGCCCTTGAGAATCCTGCTGGATACCGACGTCCTGCTGGACGTGGCGCTGGCACGGGAACCGTTCGTCGCAGACAGCGCGGACGTGCTGCGCTGGGCCGAAGCGGGCGGCGCGGCGGCCGTGGCCTGGCACTCGGTGGCCAACTGCGCATACCTGCTCAACGGCGGCGGGCGGCCTTTTCTGGAACGCCTGCTGCGCCTCGTCGAGGTGGCGCCCGTGGCGACCGCCGACGCCCGGCGCGCTCTGGATCTGCCCCTGTCGGACGTCGAGGATGCGTTTCAGGCGGCCGCCGCGCTGGCCTGGCAGGCCGACGCGATCGTGACGCGTAACCTGGTGGATTATCGCCGTTCGCCTATCCCGGCCGTGACACCCGCGCAATTCCTGAAGCGCCTGCGGACCGCCTGAAAGCCGAGCCTCTTTCCCGATGGACGCATCCCAGATCGGCAAGCGGGCCTGGAGTTACGCCGGCGTGTTGCAGGACGCCGGGCTTTCCTGCTTCGAGTATGTGGAGCAGTTGACCCTGCTACTGTTCCTCAAGATGGCGGATCAGCTCACCGAAGAGCCCTACAACCGCGCGCCCCTCGTGCCGCCTGATCTGGGCTGGAAGGCGCTGCTCCCGCTCGACGGTGCAGCGCTGGAGGATCGGTATCGCGCGAGCCTGGAAAAGCTGGGCGTGAAGCCGGGCATGCTCGGCGTTATCTTCAAGGGCGCGCGTTGCGAGATCCACAACCCGGCGCTTTTGAAGCAACTCATCGTCAACCTGCTCGACAAGGTAGATTGGCTCTCGCTGCCCGTGGACGTAAAGGGCACCATCTACGAGGAACTGCTCTCCCGCTCGGCACAGGAATCCTCGCGCGGCGCGGGACAGTACTTCACCCCGCGCCCGGTGATCCAGGCCATGTGCGAGGTGGTGCATCCCACACCACAGGACAGCATCTGCGATCCGGCGGCGGGCACCGGCGGCTTTCTTTGCAGTGCCTATCAGTACGTGCTCGACCGCTTCGGCGCCGACCTCGACCGCGACGAAAAGCGCGCCTTGCAGGAAGACCTTGTGGAGGGCATGGAGCTGTCGCCGAAGGTCGGCCGCATGTGCGCGATGAATGCCTATCTGCATGCCATCGGCGGCGACAAGGTGGTGGTCCATACCGGACACGACAGCCTTGCGGCGCCATGGAGCCAAGAATACTCGGTGATCCTCGCCAATCCCCCCTTCGGCAAGAAACAGAGCCTCCTGTTCGTGAACGAGGAGGGCGACACCGAGAAGGACGACCAGGTCATCGTCCGCGAGGACTTCTGGACCTCCACCAGCAACAAGCAACTCAACTTCGTACAGCACATCTACACGGTCTTGAAGATCGACGGGCGGGCGGGGGTGGTGGTTCCGGACAACGTGTTGTTCGAGGGCGGCGCGGGGGAGAAGGTGCGGAAGAACCTGTTGCAGAAGTGCCGCGTTCACACCCTGCTGCGCCTGCCCACCGGCATCTGGTATTCCCCCGGTGTCAAAGCCAACGTGATCTTCTTCGACAAAAAGGAAGGCCGCGCCAAGGCCTGGACCGACAAGCTCTGGGTCTATGACCTGCGCACCAACCAACACTTCACGCTCAAGCAGAAGCCCATCCAGCGAAGTGACTTCGACGAATTTGTCGCCTGCTACAAGCCGGGCCGCCTGCACAAGCGCAAACCCACGTGGACCGAGGACAACCCCGAAAGTCGCTGGCGCTGCTACGACTACGAAGAGCTATTAAAGCGGGACAAGCTCAGTCTCGATCTCTTCTGGATCAAGGACAAGACCCTGACCGACACCGACTCGCTGCCCGCGCCCGACATCATCGCCGCCGAGATCGCCGATGATTTGGAGGCGGCGCTGGAGCAGTTCACGAAGATCGCGGCGCGGCTCGCGCCGAAGGTGACCTGAATGAGGGTCTCTATTGCCGCGGCCACGGCACATGAACCCGGATACGCTGTTTTGCCTTCTGAACGCAAGCCGAATCGCTGAATTAGTCGGCAAGGGAAAGCGACGCTGCATTGAAGCTGATTGAAGACGCCTCAATGAGATCCGCAGGAACTTCACGCCGTCGCTAGGCAAGGGCTTAGGCAAGGGTCACGGGCGGGTCGTGCTCAAGTCCTAGCCAAACATATTTGAAATTTGAGATCCACCGGGCGTTTGACCGATGATCTTGTTATCGAGACGAGACCAAGGGAGGGACGACCGGTGGAATGGTTCGCGAAGCTGTTTGGCAGCCTGCTGGTG
>JALZID010000051.1 GCA_030860485.1 Pseudomonadota bacterium
GGTGCTCCTCGCCCATAACCTCGGTCGCGAGCTACAGATGATCGCGCATCCTCCCTCGCGCGCGACGCTGGAGAAACGGCCGGCCTTCTGGGCCTTCGAACGCCTGGGCACGTTTCGGCGCAGGATCCTCCAACGCGCCGGCCGATTGATTCGGCCTCAGGGGCAGCTCACCCTCAGCATGTCCGCCAATCCGGCGGTCCAAGAGGAGCTGTTGCATTACCTCGAAGCCTTGCAAGCTTCCTGAGATCCCCAGATAAGCGATATTTATGCAACAATAGGGTCAACTCGCCTCTACGCCTACGAATGCATGTATTGGTGATAGCGGCGCCGCCGGACAGCCTCTATATCGGGAGAAGCGCGGCGGCTTTGATTGAAGCCATGACGTTCGACCCCCCCGAGCCCGCTCCGCGCTACGAGCGCTTCCGCCTGACCTACCCCCTCGGGAACGGTGGGCGAGCCGAAGCCGTGAGCTACGAGATCATCCTCGCCGATCCGCCCTCGTCGTACCGGGACAGCGCCAACGCCGGCAAGCGGGGCGCGGTCCACAAGTACCGGACCCTGTGCCTCCCCAAGATCTGCGCGCTCGATGTCCCCGGCATCGCCGCGCCGAATTGCCTGCTGGCCTTGTTCACGGCGAGGAACTTCCCGGGCGGGCCGTATACGATTGCGATCACGTGACGGGGGCCCGCCTGACGGCCGCTTTCTGGCCCGTCATTTGGGCTCTTGGCCGGGGAAGCTGAATCCCCCTCGCTACACGCGAGCCCTTTTTTTCTTGCGAGACCGTCGCGTCAAAAACTGTTCGTTCGGCTCTCCTCGGATACGGCGCACCTTAGCAACAAGGCTTTTACGCGGCTTGCGCTGTTTTCCAAACCATTGGAGGCTCTTGCGGCTCATGCTATTACTCCGCTACCCAAGACACGCCGGTGATCCACCGTACCTGCACAGGTTTGACTCTGTGATCGCGCCGATCCGTTCACCTTTGACGTATCGCACTCGATAGATTGTTTTAACTCTCAGTTTGCCCGATGCAAACTGCACAATCTGGTTTTCGCGCTTAATGCCGTAGGATCCCGCGCAGCGTGTCGTCGGCAACATCCTTGTATTCATTTCTGTTTCCTTTCTGGGTTAGGGTTTCAACTTGGCTTCTGCCGCCGCGGCCACCCCGGCGGCTGCTCGGGCGCAGGATCTCAAGCGGGGGCGTGAACACCCAATCGCGCTCCAGGAACGAAGCGCCGACGATGGCCCTGCCGCGCCAGACGCGGCGCCTGGTTCGGGGAGAGGCGAGGCGGGCGGCGGCTTGGGCGGTGGTGAGGGGTTGGGTCATACAGTCGCCGTCCGGCTAGTCCGGGTCGTTCAGTGATGTAGGCCACGAACACCATACGGCCACGTCCTTGATCCCATTCTTTCTCATATCCTCTGCCAAGCGCCACGCATCTTGGCTGGTGAAGATGGGGGATAACTCTTAAGGATCCCCCCCCTGGAAGAGGTTCGCGTAACGCACCCCTTGGCGGTGGTCGAGGTGGTCGAGGCTTCACGGGTCAGCGCCGAGGTGGACAGGACATGAACGGCGTACACGCGGCGTTCAGCGGGCGTATCCGGCAAGGATGCCGAGGTCCGCACCGCCTCGTTAAGGGGGGTAGCGTCACCCGAGCGGGGGCATTCTCGGTAGCGTGCCCAACACCCTCGCACATGTGGGGTTCCAGGCCCTGGCCACGCGGGCGGTGGCGCCCGCGACCGATCTCAAATGGATCTACCTCGGCTGCATCGTGCCCGATCTCCCCTGGATGCTGCAGCGCCAGTGGCTCGTGCAGGCGCTCGCGCCCCCCGGGGCCGGCGCACCGCTCGTCAATCCCTATACGCTGCACCTCTACGGCATCGTGCAGGCGACGCTGGCCATGAGCCTCTGCTTGAGCCTGGCGTTCGCGAGCCTCGCCACCGAGCCCGGCCGCGCCTTCTCGATCGTGGCGGGCAACGCCTGGTTGCACCTGCTCTTGGATACCATCGAGATCAAATGGGCCAACGGCGTCCACCTCCTGGCACCCTTCGACTGGCGTCTCACCAGCCTCGGGGTGTTTTGGCCGGAGAGCCTCGCGATACACCTCCTGTCCGTGCTCGGCCTCGCGGTGCTCGGCTTCGGATTCGTCAGCGACCGTGCCCGGCCGATCGGCGTTGACCTCTGTCGCGGGCGGGTCTTGGGCCTGTGCCTGCCGCTACTTTGGATTTACTTCGTCGTGCCGGTGGCGTTCCTGGACGCAGCGGCGGGCGCGGACAATCACTTCGTGGAGACCCTGCGGCAGCACGATGCACGGCCGGGGCGGTACATCGAGCTCGAACGAGACCGTTACCACATCGATGCGGCAGGACCCCGGATTTACACCTTTGCCGGCGAGGCCTTGACGCTTGAGGGCGTCGACGTCCCGGGACCTGCACTGTTATCCCTGCATGGCCGTTTCGCCGGCACCGATCGCGTCGTGGTCGAGGAATACCACGTTCACCCGCGCGGTCTGCGCGATCTTTCGTCTTATGTCGCGCTGTGCCTCATCGCGGTCTTTGGATCAGGGATCTGGTCCGGCAATCCCGAAAAACGGGGGGGTGACCACGATCGTCGCGACGGTTCTTCACAAGCTGTGAACCTGGCGCCCCGGTGCGCGCCGGAGCCGCTCCCGATCCAGCAACGCCATGGGCGCCGCGGCGCTGCGGTACCCCGTATGGGATCCCCTTGTGTCCCGCCCCTCATTTGAACCGAAGCTTCACGTTGGCGGCCCGCAGGTACTCGGCCTCCACGCCGAGATCGGCTTCGGTCAAGGGGTGTTCGAGAAGCCACTCCGGCGAAAAGCGCAGCTTGATCGACGCCTCGTCGCCTTCCAGCGCGATCGCCGGTAACTCGGTCTCGGAGCGGCTGCGATGCAGGAGTACCGCGATGCGCAACAGGATGCAGAGATACAACGCCTGTCGCCTAAGCGTTTCCGGCAACCCTTCGAAGTCCGCCAGCGACAGTTTGCGCCTGTGGCCGCGGATGAGGGCCGCAAGAAGCGCCTGTTCGCCCTGGGAGAAGCCCGGCATGTCCAGATTGTCGATCAGATAGGCTCCATGCTTTTGATAGTGGCTGTGCGAGATGGAAAGGCCGATCTCATGGAGGCGGGCGGCCCAGCAGAGCCACTGCGCGTGCTCCGTGCCGCCCACTCCCCACGCGCTGGGCGCCTGGTCGAGCAGAGCCAGGGCCGCCCCCGTTACCCGGCCTGTCTGCGCGGCATCGATGTGGTAGCGCCGGGTGAGGCCCTCGACCGTGGTCTCGCGCACATCCTCGTGGTGGATGCGTCCCAAGAGGTCGTAAAGGAGTCCCTCCCGCAGGGCGCCGCTCGACGCCCGCATGTGCTCTATCCCGAGTGCTTCGAAGATAGCGCCGAGGATCGCGACCCCGCCCGGAAACACCGGGGCTCGTTCCACTTGCAGGCCGTCGAGCTCCAGGTCTTGGATATGCGTGGCGCCAATCAGGGCCTTGCGTACCCTGCGTAGCGCCGCGAGCGTGATCCCGTCCTGGCACCAGCCTTGTTGCTCTACGATCTGCTGGACCGCCAGGATGGTTCCCGAGGCGCCGATCGGCGAGTCCCAGCCGATGCGGCGATACTCGGCCGACATCGGTTCGAGCTCCTGAAGCGCCGCGACCTCGGCAGCGCGCATCCGCAGGGCGTCGATGCTCCCAGCGCCGAAAAACCGCCGGCTCATCTCGACGCAGCCGATGTGCAGGCTGTCCATGCGCTCCGGCCGGAAATGCCGGCCCAGGATAAGCTCCGTGCTCCCGCCCCCGATGTCCACGACCAGACGCCGCTCGCCGTCGCCCTCGATACTGTGCGAGACCCCGAGATAGATGAGCCGCGCCTCCTCGCGCCCGGCGATGATATCGATGGAATGGCCGAGCGCGCGCCGCGCGTTGGCCAGGAATTCGCCGCGGTTCTTGGCCTTGCGCAGCGTGTTCGTCCCTACCGCACGGACCTTGTGGGCGGGGACGTCCCGCAGGCGCTCGCCGAAACGCTTGAGGGTGTCGACGGCGTGCTCCATCACGGGCCCGGACAGGCAGTTGCCTTCATCGAGCCCGGCCGCGAGGCGCACCATCTCCTTCATCCGATCGACCACCTGGATGCGCCCATCCATGACCTGAGCCACGATCAGGTGGAAGCTATTGGACCCGAGGTCCACGGCCGCCAGGCTTTCCGCGGCGCTGTCAGTCATGTCATGCCGACTCCACACGCCGTACCCTGTGCGATGTACTCGGACCCCCGGCGGCATGGGTTCGCGGTATACTCATTCAAAATGACATGCCAGTGAAGCGCGGGTGATATCCGCGGGGGGTGATCCATGCCAGGTGGCGAAGTCAAAGACATCCGTGCGCTCGAGGCCGCCGGGATCCTGCGGCAGGACCCGAACGCGGTGCTCATCGACGTGCGAACGACCATGGAGTTCGAGTATGTGGGACACCCCGTGGGTGCCCTGCACATCGCCTGGATGGAGGCCCCGGAATGGCGTGTTGCGCCCGAGTTCGCGGAGCGGGTGCGCGCCGTACTGGGCGAGCGCGGGCGAGCCGAAGACACCACCGTTCTCACCTTGTGCCGTAGCGGAAAGCGCTCGCGCGCCGCGGCCGAGTGTCTCGCAGGGGCCGGGTTCACGCACGTGTACAACGTCTCGGACGGCTTCGAAGGCGATCGGGACGGCCAGAAACACCGCAGCAGCATCAACGGCTGGCGCCATCAGGGATTGCCGTGGGAGCAGGGCTGAGAACGGCTGCACGCGCGGAACGGATCTACTCCCCAACTGATCTGTTTTTATGTGCGAGCTTCTGGGCATGAGCGCCAACGTCCCGACCGATCTCTGTTTCAGCCTGCGCGGGCTGGTGCGCCGCGGCGGAGACACGGGGCCGCATCGTGACGGTTGGGGGATCGGCCTGTACGCCGGGCGCGGCTGCCGCCTGTTTCACGATCCGAGGCCCAGCATCGTCTCGGAAGTGGCCAAGCTCATCCAGGGCCAGGCCATCAAGAGCCACATCATCATCAGCCATATTCGCAAGGCCACGCACGGCCGCGTGTGCCTGGAAAATACCCACCCCTTCGCCCGCGAGCTGTGGGGCTCCACCTGGCTCTTCGCCCATAACGGCGGGCTCAAGGGCAGCAAGGCACTCGCCCTTGATCACTACCGGCCGATCGGCACCACCGATAGCGAACGCGCATTCTGTTGGATGCTGGGGCGGATCCGCGCGCGCTATCCCGAGCGTCCCCGCCGTGCAGAGTCGCTATGGCGCCTCATCGCGTCCCTCGGCCGGGAGCTGGAGGCGCTCGGCACCTGCAATTTTCTCATGAGCGACTCCCGCTGTCTGTACGCCTACTGCAGCAGCACACTCCATTGGATCACGCGGCGGGCGCCGTTCGGGGAGGCGCATTCGATCGACACCGGGGAGATCGTTGACTTCTGCCGCGAAACGACGGCACAGGATGTGGTGACCGTCGTCGCCTCGAAGCCCCTGACCAACAACGAGCGCTGGCATCCCATTCCGCGCGCTTCCTTTCAGGTGTTCGTGGAGGGCGTCCCGCTGCTCGGATAATGACGGCGAGGTGCGATTGACAGGATTGACGGTGGACAGAAACGCCTTTCGCATCGAGCGCGACAGCATGGGCGAGGTCCGGGTACCGGCGACGGCGCTCTACGGGGCCCAAACGCAACGGGCGATCGATAACTTCCCGGTGAGCGGACTCAGGATGCCACGCGCGATCCTGCGCGCGCTCGGGCTCATCAAGGCGGCGGCGGCACAGGCGAACCGCGACCTCGGTCTCCTCGATGCACCGCTCGCCGAGGCCATCAGCGCGGCGGCGCTCGAGGTCGCCGAGGGCCGCTACGATTCGCACTTCCCGATCGATGTCTTCCAGACCGGATCGGGGACCAGCTCCAACATGAACGCCAACGAGGTGATCACCCGCCTCGCGAGCGAGCGCCTCGGACGGCCCGTGCACCCCAACGACCACGTCAACATGGGGCAGAGCAGCAACGACGTGATCCCCACCGCGATCCACGTGGCCGGCAGCCTGCTCACATTCGAGCACCTGCTCCCGGCCTTGACACATCTCCGGAACACCCTCTCGCGGCGCGCCGCGGAGCTGTCTGCCGTCGTCAAGACCGGGCGCACCCACTTGATGGATGCCATGCCGCTGACACTCGGCCAGGAGCTGTCCGGATGGGCCGCCCAGATCGATCTGGGTGGCCGGCGCATCGAATCGGCCCTGGCGCGGCTTAGCGAGCTGACGCTCGGCGGATCGGCGGTCGGCACCGGCATCAACGCCCACCCCGAACTCGGCCCGCGGGTCGCGGCGATCCTGGCGGATCGGACCGGGGTGGGCTTTAGGAGCAAGGACAGCTACTTCGAAGGCATGAGCGCCCAGGATGCGGCGGTCGAGATGAGCGGGCAGCTCAAGACCGTGGCCGTCGGTCTCATGAAGATCGCGAACGACCTCCGATGGATGAACAGCGGTCCGCTGGCGGGACTCGGCGAGATCGCCTTGCCCGATCTGCAGCCGGGTTCCAGCATCATGCCCGGCAAGGTCAATCCCGTGATCCCCGAAGCCGTGTGCATGGTGTGCGCGCAGGTGATCGGCAACGACCTCACCATCACCCTGGGAGGCCAGTCCGGCAACTTCCAGTTGAACGTGATGCTGCCGGTCATCGCCTACGATCTCTGCCAGAGCCTCGAGATCCTCGGCAACGCCGCGCGCCTCCTGGCCGATCGGGCCATTGCGGGATTCCGCGTCAACCAGGAGGTGCTCACTCGGACGCTGGAACGCAATCCGATCCTGGTGACCGCGCTGAACGCCGTTATCGGCTACGAGAAGGGCGCCGAGATCGCGAAGAAGGCCTACAAGGAGGGCCGTCCGGTGCGCGATGTCGCCCGCGACCTGACCGGCCTATCCGAGATGGAACTGGCCCGCCTCCTCGACCCTGCGGAGCTGACTAAGGGGGGGATACGGAAGAAGCCGTAATACCCCCATCAAGCTTCGCCTGCGTTACCTTTTGCGCACCGTCCACCTGCGCCTTACCGGCTGGCCGCGCTCGCCGAGGGGGCTCACCGCCGTTATCCTGAGCTTGTGCTTTCCCGGTTTGACCTTGACCACGAATGGTGAGGCGCAAGGTCTTTCGCGTCTGTGGTCGAGCCTGCAGCGAAACGTCGAGCCCGGCTGGCTGGCAAGGAACACGAACCTGGCCTTTGTCCTGGTGGTAACCCTCTTCGGCCCCCGCGTGATCATCGTCAGGGTAACGGGTCTGGCTCCGGACCCGATCACGTCAATCCCGGTCTGAGTGAGGATGAAGTCTCCGATGATCGAGCGCAACGGGTCGTCGGCGAGGCGGCCGTAGACCCCCGGGAACTCCGGCCTAGCGCAGCCGATCCCGAAGCTCGTGTCGCCCACGAGCCGGAAGCCGCCACCGGACACCGGGACGACCATGGGGCCACCGCTGTCGCCCTGGCAGGTGTCGACGCCGCCTCCGACCCGACCGGCGCACAGCATCGTGTCGGGGCGAACGGTGGTGCCGACGGCGGCGTAACTGTCGGTGCAGGCCAGGTCGTCCGTGATGGCCACGCGCCCGACCCGCAGGGCATCCGGAAATGTGCCCCCACCCTCGGGGTGTCACCCCAGCCGGTGATGAAGGCAGGCTGCCCGGACGCCCAGAAAGTTGGGTTAGGATAGATTTGTGGATGGTTCTTCTGGATATTCCTCGGGGCCCTGTTCGCCACGAGCGCGGGTATCGAGGTCTTCACGACGTCGCGCTATCCGCTCGCGGTGGCGGGGATCAGGCTCCGCTTTGGCCTGCTCTCGCCATCCCCGATTGCGACCCACCGGGAGACCGCCTCATCCACCACACACGCTTAGGCACTATGGGGCTAAGCACGGAAGCCTGACTACGCCAGTGGCCAAGTGCGGTGCCATTGCCAGAGGCAGCAACCGCATGCTACTGTCACCACCGGCAGCCTTCCGGGAAGAGCGAAACGTCAGGGAGGATGGGCGAAGCGGTTCAGCCTGCGCTGGCGGGAAGGCACGTACACTACGAACGCCGGCGTCCCGAAGACACCGTCCTCTATCAGCTCGTTCAAGAACACCTCGAGACCTTGCGTCCTCGGCGCGCCAAGCAGGCCCTTCCGTGGGCCTGGCTTCCCTGGCCCAGGTCGAGCTGGAGACCGGGGCGGGATTGCCCGAATTTGTCGAATTTGTCAAAGAGGAGTTCGATGCCTTTCTCGAATGCGGCATCCCCAGCTTTCGCTGGGGCAGGCTCTGGCCCACGGCTTCCTGCGCCTGCGTTGCGCCGAGTGCGCCCATGAGGGAGCCTCTAAAAATTGTGGTGAAAGCCTATACTGCCGCGGCATGTTACAAGGGATTTCACTATCCAGGCCGATTTTGGAGCAGCATCAGGGATCTAGATCGGCCTTTTTGAGGGGATCAT
>JALZID010000052.1 GCA_030860485.1 Pseudomonadota bacterium
TATGAAGCCTTCCGATGGCACCGTCGGAGTTAATATAAAAGCCCTTCGTGAGGGACTCGTCTGGTGTGTCCGAGGAGGTTATGGTCACTCCCCCGATGTCTTATCTGAGTAAATGCGCGAGTAAAAAAGCCGAAAAATGTAGAGACATGGGAAACCGGCGTACTCGGTGAGCGGCAACCCGGACCCGTACAAGCGGCTCGCCATCCGCCATCGGACCTCGGTCGAAGCGCGCCAGGACCGCTCGCTCTTCATCGCGCGTGAACAGGACCGCTAGCCCGGCTGGCTTGTTGGCGCACTCTATACCAGCAGCCAGCCGAAGCGCTTTCTGAAATATCTGTCGGTAGAGGAACACGACGGGTCGGCGCGTGGTTGCGTGCGGACGGCGCAACATCGCACTCGGCCGCGAGCGGGGTCAGAAGCGCCTTCCACGCCGCTGCCCCCCTCTAGTCGAAATGCCACTTCCCGTGGAACCGCATGAAGCGTCCGACCCCATCCACGTAGCCCTTCCTCGTTAGGACGCCGCAACGCAGCAGCCGGATGACGTCGTGGACCTAATCGACCAGTAGCACGCCGCATTGTAAAGGAGGAAAGGTCCTTTTCTGCGTCCGTGCTGCCTCTGTGACAGACTTGGTGGTTTCGTCACTACAACAAGGTGTTTGCGATTCCGCTTTGGGAGCCATGCCTTGTGGGCATACCAGCACCGTGGGAGACGGGCAAACTCGACCATCCATGGGGCAATCGATGTGACACGGTTTGTCCCCGTTGGGATAAGCTACCGATAACAGACCGAAGATCATCCAAGCGGCGTGCAGGAAGCTCTTGTTACTTAGCATTGGTATTGGTATTGGAAGGGAAACGCAGGTCGGAATCTGGCGGTAGGTCGATCCCCGAAGTCCGCACGAACTCTCAGGAATCCCCGTAAGCCCGCAGTATACCACAAGAAAAAAGGCCAACCGAGAATGGTTGACCCTTAGGTGAATGGTGGAGGCGGCGGGAATCGAACCCGCGTCCGTCAGTCCTCCGCCCTCGGTTCTACATGCGTAGCCGTCTCTTCGTTTTGACCGCGGGTCGTCCGAGCGGCAGGACGGCACACGGCGAGCCCGGTGAGGATTTAGCGAGTTGGCCCCGGGCGGGCCTCATCGCGAGCTTGCGAGGATCGACCCCTGAGGCTCAGCGCACAAGCACGGCCCGAGTCAGAGGCTAGCGGGGATTAAGCCGCTAGGGCGTAGTTGTCGTCGTTCGCAACTAACTTGGTTTGCAGTTGGATTTACGAGGTGTGCTGCGCCTCGGCATGCCCCTTAGGTTTTGTGACCGGCGTCGAAACCAGGTCGCCCCCTGGGTGGTACCGGTAGGGTGTCTACCGGGTTCTTGGACAGTGTAACTCAATTGACGTTCCTCGACCACCTGCGGCTCGCGAGGCCAGGCCATCGAGGTATTCGTGCTTGGCCCTAGTGTGGGTTGGCTGTGGACAATGGTTTGGAAAACACGGTGTTAGATCCCCCCACCCTACCCTCTCCCGCAGGGAGAGGGAAACATACGAGGGCTCTCCCGCCGGGAGAGAGATACGAGGCTCCTCCCGCTGGAAGAGGGAGACATGCGCGGCTCCTTCTGCCGCTGGAAGAGGGAGACATGGGAGGCCTCTCCCGTTGGGAGAGGGAATCGTGCACGACTGCCCCCAGGAGGTGAGGGAAGCAGCGTGCCCCAGCTTTCCCCGTGGGAGAAGGGGGGCCCTCGTGCGCGGTCCGGCGCCCTCGCCTACCCCGCGAGGGGAGCTCGGCCCCGAGCTATACGGCGTGCTTGAGGATGCGTTGCTGCTCGCGGCCCCACTCGCGTTCTTTGACCGCCGCGCGCTTGTCGTGGGCCTTCTTGCCCTTGGCGAGCCCTAGCTCGACCTTGGCGCGGCCCTTCTTCCAGTAGAGCGCGGTGGCCACTGCGGTGTAGCCCTTTCGCTCCACCGCCCCGATGAGGCGATTGATCTCCGGGCGGTGCAGGAGGACCTTGCGGCTGCGCGCGGGGTCCGGTTCGACATGGGTCGATGCCGAGGGCAAGGGGCTGATCAAGGCCCCGAACAACCACGCCTCGCCACCCTTGAGGAGCACGTAGCTGTCCCGAAGCTGGACCCGCCCGGCCCGAAGGCTCTTGACCTCCCAGCCTTGCAGGACCAATCCGCCCTCCAGCCGCTCCTCGATGGCGAAGTCGTGCCTGGCCTTCTTGTTCTGGGTGATGGTGGATCCGGGCGTGTGCTTGGCTTTGGTCATGGGGTCCCTGTCGTGCGTGCCGCTTCTCCCCCCGCAGGGAAAGGTCTGCCGCGAACGGTCAAAATCGCGCTTTTGATCCCCTCACCCGAACCCTCTCCCGGAGGGAGGGGGGATATTAGGAGGCGATTGATCACCGTGACCAGTATCACCACGGGATCCGGCTTCTCCGCCGCGGGATTATACCCACCGGCTTGTTCGCCCACAGCGGGTCTGGGATGATCGCGACCATCCCGCGGGCAGGATTCCCGGGGGAACCTCCCGGAGGTTGATGACGCCCGTACCCGCGGGGTAAACGGGCCCCCGGGGGTTGATGAAGCATAGACATGAAGCACGTCAGAAAAAGTGCCCTGGTGCCATATTCCGTCGAGCAGATGTACGAATTGGTCGACGGTGTCGAGCGCTATCCGGAGTTTCTACCGTGGTGCGCGGCGGTGCGGGTGCTCGCCCGCAATCCTCACAGTGTCAAGGCCACGGTCGCGCTCGCCAAGGGCAGCATCCGGCAGAGCTTCACGACGCATAACATCATGGAGGCCGGCCGGCGCATCGAGATGCGCTTGATCGAGGGCCCGTTCAAGTATCTGCATGGGGTCTGGTCGTTCCGCCCCCTGGGTGAGGCGGGATGCGAGGTGGTGCTGTCCATGCAGTATGAGTTCAGCAGCGGGGTCCTGGCGCTGGCCTTCGGTCACGCCTTCAACCACATCGCGAGCACGCTCGTGGATGCCTTTTGCAACCGTGCGCGCGATCTGTATGGGGCCTCTCAGGGCTTGTGAAAAAATCGGACCCCGCGGTCGACGCGATGTGGGTTGAGATCGCCTACTGCGGACGCGGGGATCAAACGGTGCTGCGGGTCGAGGTACCGCCGGGCACCACCGTCGGCCAAGTGCTGCACCGTTCCGGGCTGCTCGATCGCTACCCCGAGATCGACCTCGGGGTCAATCGGATCGGGGTCTTCGGGGTGCTCCGTGGGCTCTGCCATGCCCTGGAGCCCGGCGATAGGGTCGAGATCTACCGGCCGTTAGCAACGGACCCCAAGCGCGCCCGGCGCGTGCGAGCGCGGGCGCGCCCATAACATTGAGGCGATATCCCTTTGACGAGATCGTCGGAGCGAAATCGGGTAGCACCGGGCTTCACCGCGGCAGGCCGGCGTCCTCCTCCGGGATCCGACCGGCTTGGACACCGGTATTCGCCAACTCGACACCCGGTGCCGCCGGCCCGGCATCCTGACCCTTCTCGACTTCGTCATCGCCTAACCCGATCGCGTCCGCAATCGCCGTCAGCCAACCGCGCTCGCGTTCCCCGGGGACCTCTACCGTGATCTCGGGGCGCGGTTGGGGTTCCAGATGACCGCTGGCGGGTTTGACGTCACCGGCCACCCGGACCAGGCGCTCCTCCTGAAAGTACAGGGTGACACGGCGCTCGACCCGGTGTTCGCCGCTCGGTTTCATCGTATAGACGTAGTCCCAGCGGTCCTGATTGAACACGTCCTTCACGAGCGATGTGCCCATGATGGAGCGCACCTTAGCGCGGTCCATCCCGTGTTCCAACCGCGCCAGCATGTCCTGCGTCACGACATTGCCTTGTTGCACATCGATGCGATGGAAGAACGGGAGCGACGTCGATTCCAACCAACCGCTCATCGAACAACCGCCGAGCACCGCAGCGGACAGCACCACGAATCCGAACCGTCTAGTCATGTCCCCTCCCCCACTCCCGGGCGAAGCCACCCCGGCGTGATATAGGGCATCGATTGTATACGCCGCCACGCCGCTCTGCCAACCCGCAATTCTCGCCATTGGCCGTTACTTACGAGGCGCCTCCTAGGGAATTGAGCGGGGCCGGACGCGCCGGCA
Source organism: Pseudomonadota bacterium (assembly GCA_030860485.1). Taxonomy (NCBI): domain Bacteria; kingdom Pseudomonadati; phylum Pseudomonadota; species Pseudomonadota bacterium. The sequence goes on from JALZID010000052.1 coordinate 4,109, forward strand.
CGGGAAAAAAGGGGGCACGTCCGTGTGCCAAGGGCTTGGTCCGCGTGACCGCGGACGGAGGGAAGGAGGCTGGATCGCCGCACCTGTCTGGCCGGACCTGTCGGGGAAGCCGGGCAGGGCGTCGAAGACGCTCAGAATAGGGCCTGTGCCGGCGGCGATGCACGGTACTATTTCACAGGATCTCTGTGAAATATTACCCAAACGGCTATCCCCGGCCGTGCATCAGACGACACAACCGACCCGCGATCGCGAGCAGCAGCACCCCGGCCGCGAGCGATATGACGACCAGGATCAAGAAGAAGTCCGCCTGTCCTCCGAGGAAGTGGAACAACGCACCGCGTTCCACGGCTTCCAACATTCCCGCCAGATAGCCCGCCAGCAGGTTGGCCGCGAAGCTCGACAGGAACCACACCCCCATGAGCATCGCGGCCATGGACGCCGGGGCGATGCGGGTCACGAGCGCCAGCCCGACCGGCGACACGCACAGCTCGCCGGCGGTGTGCAAGAAGATCGCACCCATGAGCCACAGCGGGCTGACCAGCGCGCCCCGGGCGTTGGCGAGTGCCCCCAGCACCAGGACCACGAAGCCGCCACCGAGTAAGAGGAGACCGAGCGCCATCTTGACGGGCGTGCGCGGCTCCCGACCGCGAGCCGCGAGCCACATCCAGAGCCACGCGAACAGCGGCGCCAAGAGCAGGATGAACGCGGGGTTGAGCGACTGGAACCAGGCGGCCGGGATGGCCGGCACGCCGGTCTCTGCGGCCAGCTCGGTGGGCATCGTGCGGTCGGTATGGCGCTCGGCGAATACCGCCATCGAGGAGCCGGCCTGCTCGAAGGCGAGCCAGAAAAACATGACGAAGAAGGCCATGACCAGGAGGGCCGCGATCCGATCGCGTTCCACCGGGGTCAGCGGGGGGCCAGAATTTCGGACAGCTATCGAGCCGGCGTCGTGACGGCGCGCCGGGGGCGCGCCGAGGGTGCCGAGGTAGCGTCTCTTGCCAAGGACATACACCGCGAGCCCGACCACCATCCCCACCCCGGCCGCCCCGAACCCGTAGCGCCACCCGTAACGCGCGCTCGCCGCCAGATAGCCGCATACGAGCGGTCCGATGAACCCGCCCAGGTTGATCCCCATGTAAAAAATCGTGAAGCCGCCATCCCGGCGTGGGTCATCCTGACCATAGAGCTGGCCGACCAGGGTCGAGACGTTGGATTTGAAGAACCCGGTCCCGAGGATCAAGAGCAGGAGGCCCGTGTAGAATCCCTCCGGCGTCTCCACGGCCAACGAGAAGTGCCCGAGCGCGATCAGGACCGCGCCGATGACGATGGCACGGTGGGTCCCGAGGTAGCGATCGGCAAGATACCCGCCGAGCACCGGGGTCAAGTAGACAAGACCGGTGTACCAGCCGTAGAGGCGGCTCGCGGCCTCGACGGACCAGCCCCACCCGCCGTCCTCGACCTCCGCGATCAGGAACAACACCAGGAGCGCCCGCATGCCGTAGTACGAATAGCGCTCCCACATCTCCAGGAGGAACAGGAGCCACAGGCCCTGCGGCTGAGCTGTGGGCCGCCGGTCGCTCATGCCCGGATGGTTTGAATCGTGGCGATCACTGCCCTACTATACCGGCCAGACCGAGCGCCCGGGGAGGTGTTTCTCCTTCCTGCGAGCGCCGGCGGACACGGGGGGCTTTGGCAGTTCGCCGACATCACGACCCGTGAACGGGTCATCATCCCGAGACCAACGCTTGCCTCAGCGGCTCGCCCGCCTATGAGCACCAAGACGATCGCAGCGTCGGCCACGCCGGTGGCGCAGATGTCGGATACCTCCTGGCTTTTCTGGACGATGCAGCGGGCCTTCGGCACCTGCACCATGATCGTCTACGTGCTGCTCTTCGGCTGGCTCGATTCCCCAGAGGTCGAGGTCCTCTTGCTTCAGCCCCTCACCTGGATCCTGATCATCCTTCAGGGCAACCGCCACGCGATCCTCGGGATGACAATCGGCTATCACCGCTACTTCTCGCACCGCGCGTTCAAGGCCCGGCGGTGGTTCGAGGGCCTCCTGTCGTATTCGTGTGCGGCTTCCAACCAGGGTGGCATGGGGTGGTGGGCGGCCAATCATCGCCACCACCATGCCCACTGCGACACGCAGGAGGATCCGCACTCGCCGGTGGCTCGTTCCAGGCTCTACGCCTGGCTCGGCTGGCCCTACGATCCGAGAAACGCGCGCCGCCGGATCCGGCTCCAGTACCCCGAGACGCGCTGGCTGGATCGGTGGTGTTTCCTGGTCCCGTGGATGGAATGGGGTCTGGTGTGGGCGTTCAGCGGGTCGCGGGCGCTTTCGACCGTCGTGGTATTGCTGCCGGCGTTCCTGTCGCCCTTCGGTACCCTGTGGTTCAACATGATGGCGCATGGGGGCGAGCCCGACCGCAAGGGCTGCACCTCGCGTCGCTATCGGGTACCGTCGGCCGTGGTCCTCGGTGAATCGGAGCACCGCGACCACCACGAGTATCCCCGGAGGGCCCGGCGGCCGGGGCCGGATATCCCTTATCGGCTGGTCCTCGCGCCCATGGCACGCCTGGGCGCCGTGTGGGACCTGCGAGTACGTTGAGTCGCCGTCGAAGCACGGGCGGCGCGAAGAGAGCAGATATGAGCAACAATGCCGAGCTTAGCGTGGGGAATTGGTACCAGTACCCGGAAGACGGGGAGAGGTTCGAGGTGCTGGAGGTCGACGAGGACCGCGGCGTCGTCGAGATCCAGTACGCCGACGGTGAGCGCGACGAGATCGACCTCGAGGAGTGGGGCGACCTCGAGGTCGATCTCACGGACCCGCCCGAAGACTGGGCCGAGACCCTCGAGCGGGGCGAGGCGGCGCGCGGAACCGCGAGCAAGGACGCGGACGAGCCGGCAGGCAGCGGACGTTCTCCGCGATCGCGCCGCAGCCCCGACGATGCGGGCGAAGACGACGAAGACGAAAACGAGCCGGACGGCTACCCGGCCGATGAATCGTGGCGCGACGAGGCATGATGGCGAGGTGGCGAGAATGGCGGGCTATCCGGGCGCGATCGGTGCGGCCCCCTCTTATTTAACTCGCAGCGTGACCACGGAGGTGGCCTCATCGCGATCGCCGGGCATGCTGTCGAGCAGCTCGACGATGCAGCAGTTCGATAGCTCATCCAGGTAGTGGCTCTGCACGATCGCACGCGCCTCGCCGCGCGGCGCCTCTGCGAGCGCGCGCGTCAGGCCTTTGAGCGTCCGCACCCAGTGTATGTGTCGGCCCGTGTAATAGACGAACACGTTCGGGTTGATCCCGAGGCTCAGGAACGGCGTGTCCGGGCCCGCCCCGCGACTCACGGCGTGCGCGAGGCGCTGGCGCTCGAAGCGGTCCTGGCTCCAAAGGAGGCGCGTGGCGCCGAGGCCGATGAAGACCACCGCGGCCATCACCGCCACCACGACCATGTCCCCGAGCCAGGAACCGCGGTGCCGGATACGCCGCACCGATACCAAGAGGAACAGCGGGACGCCTATTGCCAGTGACACGGCGATCGGCCGCTGCTCGGTCGCGGGGGCGCCGAAGGCGAGGAGCCACGTCAGTGCCCCGAGGATCAGGAGCCCATGTAGCGCGACGAACCAGGTCCGCCAGGTCCGCGCCGGGGCGTCCCCGAGCCACTGCACCGTGCCCGCGCCGAGGAGCACGCACAGGGCCGGCAGCACCGGCAGCATATAGAACCAGCGCCGCTGCACGCCGAAAGACAGCAAGAGGGCCGGGACCAGCACAATGCAGGCGAGCCAGGCCGCGGCGCCATCGCGTCCCGATCGACGCACGAAGAGGACGGCGGGCACCACCATAAGCACCCAGGGCAGGACCAGCTGCAAGGGGCGATAGAGGTAATAGGGATCGAGGACCGCGCGCCACTCGGGGATTAGCAGCGTGCCGGAGAGCTGGCTGCCGTAGAGCCCCGTTGCCCCGAGGCGGTGGTGGAGCATGAGCCACCAGGGTAGGGTCAGCGCGCACAGGATCGGTATCCCGGCGAGTGGTCGCAGGGTGCGGAGGCCATGCCGCCACCCCGGCCCGCCGAGCCCCGCATACAGCGCGCAAGCCACGAGCAGCATGAGGGGCAGTTGCGGCCCCTTGGTGAGGGTGGCAAGGCCATAGGCGCTCCACATCGCGTAGGCCCACAGGCGCTCCGCCAGGCTGCCCGGAGTGGACCGCCAAACGTAGGCGAAGGCGGTATAGCCGGCCGCGCACCAGAAGGCATAGAGCAGGTCCGGGCGCGCGTTGTGGGTGTAGGCGAAAAACCCGGCGCTCGTGCCGAGCAGCAAGCCCGCAGAGAGGCCCGTGCCGCGGTCGTAGCAGAGTCGCCCGAGCGTGATGGCGAGCCCGACGAGCCCGAGCCCGGCAAGGATCGAGGGCAGGCGTCCGTGCCAGGGCTCGATGTGGCCCGGGTCGCCGAAGAGCCAGGCTGTAGCCCCCGTCAGCCAGTAGCTCAGCGGGGGTTTGACGAGGCGCGGCTCGGCGTTGAAATAGGGGACGATGTAATCGCCGCGGGCGTGCATCTCCTGCGCGGTCTGCACCACCAGCGCTTCATGGCCCTCCAGGGGCAGCGTAGTCGTCCCGATCCCGGCCACGAGCCCGGCGAGGACCAGGATCAGGGCGACCGAGCCCCACCACGCCGGAGGCCGCGCCAGGCGGTCCGCCAGGGCCATCCCCTCAGGCCGATCCCGGTTCCCGCGACAGGAAGTAGATATTGCGGAGGTAGATGATGAGCCCGCTGGCCTGTCCGACGATGAATACCGGGTCCGCCCTATGGATGGCGTAGCACAGGATCGTGATGCCGCCCCCGATGCTGAAGTACCAGAAGGCCTTGGGTACGATACTGCGGCGGGCGCGTTCGCTCGTCAGCCATTGGACCAGGAAACGCGCCGTGAAGAACAACTGCCCGGTGAAACCGATGATGAGCCAAACCTGTTCCTCGCTCATGATTCAACTGACCTCTTCGCAAATGAGATTCTTGGCCCGCCGCTTTAACCACAGGACCCCGAAGAGGTCCGGGATCCCGACCCACAGGCGGTTGTGGACGCCGTACTTGGACTGGCCGTGCAAGCGCGGCCGGTGGCCGACCTCGACCGACACCACCGTACCGCCGCCGCGCTCGATGAGGGCCGGCAGGAAACGGTGCATGTGATCGAAGAACGGCAGATCGAGGAAGGCCTGGCGGTGGACCAGCTTGAGGCCACAACCGGTGTCGGGGACGGCATCGCCGAGCAGGCGTCCGCGCACCGCGTTGGCGATGCGTGAGGACAGGCGCTTGAGCCAGGGGTCCTCGCGCCGCACGCGGTGGCCGCATACGAGCCTCAAGCGGTGTTCCCCACGGCGCTCGGCGAGCACCGCGCAGAGGCGCGGAATGTCGGCCGGATCGTTCTGCCCATCGCCGTCCAGGGTCGCGACCCATTCGCCGCGCGCCGCGCCGACGCCGTTGCGCAGCGCCGCGCTCTTCCCGAGGTTGTGCGGGTGGCGCAGGATCCGGAGCCTCGTCTCGCCGCCGGCCCGCAAGACCTGGAGTCGGGCGAGGGTATCGTCGTCGCTGCCATCATCGACCACGATGATTTCGTACTCGCCACGGCCCTCGAGGCTTTGTACGATCTCCTGAACCAAGGGAACGACGTTCTCGGCCTCGTTATAGGCGGGGATCACGAGCGATAAGGGCGGCCGGGTAGGGGGTATCTCATGGTGCATTGAGGGACGATTGTGCTGTCGGACGAGGTCTGCGAGCGGTAGTCTGTGAGGTAGTTGAATCGCATTCACCAGCCACCGCAGGCCGGCGAGCGCCGCCGGAAAGCCGATATCGCGCTATAGTAGCGTACCGCCACGCTCAGTCGCCATCCTGGATGACGAAATACACTTCCGTCATGGGATAGGAACCGGCCTCGCCGCCCACCCCCTCTCGGCGCCGTTCTTCGAAGGAGCAGTGCGCTGTCGGGTCGACGAAATGCCAGTCCGTGATCAGGAACGAGTGTTCCTCCACCCTGGCACATACCGTGTCGTGATACCGGCTCATCGGGACCCTCCGGTTTGCCCAGGATCTCACCGTCGAGCACCACCGCGGTGTCGGTCCCGAGCACCGGGGCCAGCGGCGCGGCGAGCCGCATTGCGCCGGCCCGGGCCTTGATGACCCGCACGAGCGCATGGGGCAGGGTCAGCGGCGAGAGCGACCAGCGCTGATCGGCGCGTCGCCCGAGACAGCGCGGATCGAGCCCGTTGGCCCCGCCGACCAGGAGGGCGACATCGCGCAACAGGCGCTGCCAGTCGGCGAGCCGCTGGCGGATCGGACAAGGCGAACCACCGGTCCGCCCGCCTCGTCACGCCGACGCACCCCCATAATTCACTACGACCCCTCTTGCGCTCATCCCCCGTCCACACCTTGCACATCTTACTGGACGAGTGGCCCGAGCTCCCGGGTCCATTATAGCCCTCGTCCCTCCATTAAATCGATCGGTTCTATCGCCCTGCGTGACGCTCCTCCCGAGAACCGTTCCAGGCTCGCCCCGTCCCGGTTTGCCTGATATCACCACTCGCGTCCTAGCGAGGGGATGTTGTTGATTACCTGGAGATTAATCGCTTCGACCGGGTCTGTTCCCTACTCCCCTTGATTCATCCTTGAGCCAATAGGCGACGTAATAGCGTTTAAAGAGAATCACCGCTTCGAAGGCCGGCGGCCCCAAATGGAGGCGGAGAGCCGCGGGCGTGACGGCCCACAAATGCTCTTTTTCCCAGGAAAGCCTCCACAGAGAAAACCAGGGCTCGTAGGGAACGGAAATGATCAGCTGCCGGTGGTAAAGGCGGGAAAGGTTTTGAATGGCTTTAACAGGATCGGGTAGATGCTCAAGAACTTCAAAACAGGTGATGATGTCGGCAGCTCTTCGCGTTTCGGCGATGTCCTCTTCCGCGTCCGTTGCCTGAACATTAAAGCCATTCTTTCGCGCCATCGCGGCGAATTTCCCATTCCCGCATCCCACATCAAGGAGCGTCCTGCCACGCTTATCCAGAAGCTGGAGGCAATACCGGAATCGAATACTCTGCCAAAGATGAAAGAGCGCCTTTCTCATTTTTCGATCCGGCCGGGAGCGCGAATAGGCGTCTTCAGTGAGTCTAGGTTGAGGGTAAGAGCTGGAGATTCAAGCGCTGGCTGCTGAAATCTCTCATACCGTAGCGCCAGCGTCGGCAGGACGAGCAGGTTCAGCACGGTCGAAGTCACCAGGCCGCCGAGAATGACGATCGCCATCGGTCCTTCGATCTCGTGACCGGCCTCTGCGCTGCCAATGGCAATCGACAAGAGCCCCAAAGCCACCACCAGCGCGGTCATTACAATCGGCAGCAACCGCTTGGTTGCGCCACGAATGGCAGTCCCCATTTCATTCTCTTTTGTTTGGCTTCATTCACCTGCGCTCGGTGCTACTATCATGGTCAGGCTCGTAATCATTGATGGCGAGGCTCGAGATTTCGCGTTCGACTTCGGGCCATTCGCTCCCGACCTCGTTGGACAGGAAAACCTGCCTCAGGCTTTCCATCGAATCCTCTCCGCAAAGGCGCTGCAGGGGATGTCTTTCCGGGGATGGCACCGAGCTTCCGTTTGTCCACGTGGATCCGCAGCGCGTTGCGGAGATCTTGAGGAAGTAGCCTTATGGCACAGCGCTTGATGGTCTTGATGGCGAAGATCGCATTCATATTCGAGAGCTATTATTCCAGGTAAACGCAAATGGCCCAATCAAGTGCCGGAAAGTCTTGCAAGAGATAGAAGACCGACGGACAAAAGAAGGGGGGAGTGTAGGAAATTCGGTGGGGTCTTGCAACAGCCTACTGTTGCGTCGGACGTGCCGGCCGGTGATTGGCTGATGCCCTTCGGGGCGGAGCCGGGAGGGAGGCGGCGGCGTTCCGAGCGTGAAGCCAGGTAGAGGAAGGAGCGGCCAGACAGGTCTTCCGTCCGCCGGGTAATCCGCTCAGCCATGGCCCGCTCAGTCACGGTGATAGGGATGGCCGTCGAGGAGGCTCTCCGCGCGGTAGATCTGCTCGGCCAGGATGACGCGCACGAGCGCATGGGGCAGGGTCAGCGGCGAGAGCGCCCAACGCTGGTCGGCGCGCCCGAGACAGCGCGGATCGAGCCCGTCGGCCCCGCCGACCAAGAGGGCGACATTGCGCCCCAGGCGATGCCAGTGGCGCTCCGCGTAGTCCTCGTAGGCGGCCCTCCCACAGGGCGGGACGCGCCGCGAGCCACGGAGATGAGGTGGATGCGCATGACATGCGCTATCCCGCACCCCCATCATCCTCTACGACGGCTGTAGCGCTCATCCCCCGTCCCATCCTGCAACATCTTACGTAACGAGTGGCCCGAGCTCCAGGTCCATTATAGCCCTCGTCTCTCCATTGAATCGGGTGGTTCTATCGCCCTGGTGACGCTCCTCCCGAGGACCGTTCCAGAATCGCCCCGTCCCACTTTGCCTGACATCGCCCACTCGCGCCCTAGCAAGGGGATGTTGTTGAGATACCCGTCACAAAGCCCCTTGTCGTATTGACGCCATGCGACCGCCCTTACAGAAACTGCATAGGCCCAGTTGCGCCCCGAGTCACGGAAAACGTCCTTGAATCCCTGAAACGAGCGCCGCTCTCAGACTCGACGGTCGTCCCTTCCGACCGGTCCGACCGGCAAGTGATCGATCGCATCGCTGTCGGATCGCAGCATCGGACCGAACCTCGTTCCCAGATCAATTTATCACTTGGACTTCCCCCCGTTCCGTGGACGATTTACGGCTTGGGATTCAAGCCGTGCATTGCGGTGGTTGCGGGTTCGGTGTTGAACATATCCTCCTCTCGTAGTTGACGGGTGACAAGTAGGCGATGGACGAGTGCCGACGATGCGGGTTG
>JALZID010000053.1 GCA_030860485.1 Pseudomonadota bacterium
CGATCCCATACGTCGATCGCGTCCGGCGCGGCGCGCGGCGTATTTCGATCCAGCCTTGTGCGGTGCGCCCTTCAGGTGAAGTCACGCGCAAGGTGCGGCGGTAGTGCCGCGCATCCACCGACTCGACGCCTGGGATCGCGCGCACAGCAAAAAAATCAAGCAACGCGTCGAAGTCGAACGGCTGCCGGGCTTGTAGCCGGAACGTATGGTGATCGAGCGCGCGCGGCACCCCACTGCGCTTGCGCAACGCGGTCGGGCTCATCCGGTATCGCTGCGAAAACGAGGTGTTCATCCGACGCACACTGCCGAAACCCGCGGCGAGTGCGACGTCGATCACGGGCATCGCGCTGTCGGTCAGCGGACGCTTGGCCAATAACAGCCGCGCAGTCTGCGCGTACGCGACCGGCGTGATGCCGAACTCGGCTTCGAAAACCCGACGCAGATGTCGATCGGTGACGCCGAGTCCGCGTGCGAGAGACGTCAAGCTCTTTTCTGCAAGCGCGCCGTCGTCGATCTGACTGGCCGCGGCGCGAGCCAGGCGCGCGGACGCATCGGCTGGCGGCGCCGGGCGCAAGTTCCGGCCGGCAGCGCAGGCACGGCCGGAATCCCGCATCCTCGGCCGCCGCCGCGCTGTTGAAGAAGCGGCAGTTTTCGCGCTTGGGTAGGGGTGCGGGACAAACCGGTCTGCAATAGATGCGCGTCGATCGCACCGCCGTGAAGTAGCGGCCGTCGAAGCGGGCATCCCGCGCACGGACCGCCCGGTAGCAAGCGTTCGTGTCGAGAACCATGGCGGCACTATGAACGAAAGCAGCGCCCCTTGCGCGCCGTTTTCGGACATAGGCACCGGTTTCGATCCGCGCGCAGGGCCCGACGAGTCGGCAACTCTAGGCCGAGGACCCACATGTTTGACAGCTCATGAGTCCAGCAATACTGCGCCTCTTGACGAAAAAAAGGCGTTTAAAATCCTTATCCCTCGCCCAACGGGCCGAAAATGGCCCGGGAACTATGAAACGTAGACCTCGCGACTCCTTTTCCGCCCGAAACCGATACACATATGCGCACCGCTCAACCATTTTTGGTTACTTGTTCAGAGCTTCCCTAATGCACACTCGGCTGATCACGGTGAGACACCCCATCCGTTGGCGCTGGCCCGCCTGAGCTGGCCCCGGGTGCTCAAACGGGTGTTTGACATCGACATCGCCCCAGTGCGGCGGCCCCTTGACAATCCTCGCCGCCATCGAAGACCCCACCGTGATCGCCAAGATCCTCGCGCATCTCGGCCTGCCCTCAGAGCACCGCCCCGATCCCCGGTGCGGGCATCCGATCGACTCCACATGGCCTGATCCCCAACCGATATCCCCTCCGGTTCAGCTCCCTGAGCCGACCCTTGTATGTTGTTGTGGTTGGTGAGATATATGAGAATTGTTAGGGCTTTGGAGGCTGTGGGCAAGGGGGCGCGCGGTGGGAAACGCGCAGCGTTTTCCACGGCAAGCGCCCGGTGCGCCAAAGGCGCATTGTCCACATCCTCCAAAGCCCTGCGCCGGCTCGGTGCGGCAGCTCGTCCGACCCTGGGGCGCCGAAGCCCGTGGGGGAGCGTAGGGCGCCGCACCGTGTTCTCCGATTAACCCGAACGGTTGCTGGGGCCAATGAGCCCGCATTTTTGCAAGGTGGGGTATGAGCGAGAATCCTGAGATCTTTGTAGGCATCGACATCTCCAAGGACACCCTGGACGTCGGTTTTCAGCCCTCTGGGCAGACCGTCCAGATCCCGCACGACGAGCCAGGCATCACCGAGGCGACGAGACGCTTGCGTGAGGCCGCGCCCCGCCTGGTCGTGCTTGAGGCGACAGGGGGTCTCGAGACGCGGCTTGCCGCGTCGCTGACGGCCGCCGGGGTACCGGTGGCAGTGGTCAATCCCCGTCAGGTGCGGGACTATGCCAAGGCCACGGGGCAGCTGGCCAAGACCGACCGCATCGATGCTTGGATGTTGGCGGATTTCGCCCGCACGATCCGTCCCGCGGTGCGCCCCATGAAGGAGATGTTCACGCGTGAGCTCGACGATCTCGTCACCCGCCGACGCCAGCTCGTGGAGATGCGGGTTCAAGAATCCCTCCGCCTGGGCCGTGCCTCGAAGCTGCAGCAGAAAAGCCTGAAGAGCCACATCGCCTGGTTGGACAAGCGCATCGAGGACCTCGATACGGATTTGAGGCGGCGCTTACGCGCAAGCCCCGCCTGGTGCGCGCGAGATGACCTCCTGCGCAGCATTCCAGGGGTGGGCGCCACCACTTCCGCGACGCTCCTCGCCAAACTACCCGAATTGGGTACGCTGGACCGCAAAGGCATCGCCGCGCTCGCCGGCCTTGCCCCGCTCGCCAACGACAGCGGCAAACAGCGGGGCAAGCGCGTCATCTGGGGTGGGCGTGCGGCGGTCCGCTGCGCACTGTACATGTCGACCGTCGCGGCTATCCGGTGCAATCCCGTCCTCCGCGCTTTCGCCGACCGCCTGAAGGCCGGAGGGAAACCCGCGAAGGTCGTGATCGTCGCCTGCATGCGCAAGCTCCTCAGCATCATGAACGCCATGGTCAAATCCAACTCACCCTGGAACCCAGAAGTCGCTTGACAACGAACACGGTTGCTCCCCCTTGGCCTGCACTCGCGCGAGACGCCAAAACGCTCCGAATCCTGGCGCCTGGACCCGAAGAATGGCCCGAAAAGCTCCTGATGCTAGTCCTAGGACTGGCCTGCTTGACATCCTACAGGTTCAGCAGTACTTTCCCTTCTGAGGGAAAAAGTGCATTTAAAATTCCTATACTCCCCCAAGCGTGCACTCGTGGCTACTCCCCGGGAAGCTGTGTGGTCACCGTCACCGTCAGGCGCTCTTTTGCGCCAAACGAACCCTTGCGCAGGATGTCCAGGGAGACCTTATCTCCGATCTGTATCGTGCTGATCTCGTTTTTCAACGCACTGGCATTCCGGACTGGCTGCCCGTTCACTGCGACGATCACATCGCCTGCCTGTAATCCGGCCTTTTGTGCAGGGCTGTTCGGTAGCACATCGACGATCACCGGCCCTTGGCGGTCTGGAAGGCCGAACGCCTTGG
>JALZID010000054.1 GCA_030860485.1 Pseudomonadota bacterium
CAACCCGCATCGTCGGCACTCGTCCATCGCCTACTTGTCACCCGTCAACTACGAGAGGAGGATATGTTCAACACCGAACCCGCAACCACCGCAATGCACGGCTTGAATCCCAAACCGTAAATCGTCCACGGAACGGGGGGAAGTCCACTGCGCCTCTTCCGGGGGCTGTTGTTCACTCCTCGACAACCGCCGCTTTGCCAAGGTGATCGCTGCTCGGACGCGGCCAACGGCCCTCACCCATGCCGTAAAGCCCGGGGGTGGAGTTGATTCCATTAGCCTGGAAGCCCCGTGTGGGTGTTCCGCCGCATGGGCCGTCACACGACCGCATGCACTACGATGGGACATCGACGTTTGCGCGCTCACGAACATGGTGCGGATCACCGTGCCCCGACCGCGCGCGAACCCCGAGTTCCTAAAAACATGAACCACAAAATCAATATCTTATAAACATGGCCCCGGGATTGCCGTCCACCCGCACAGATCCGCCGTGGTAAGCCTGATAGTAGGGCGAACGGCGGACCGGGGTGGTTGGACCGTAACGGCGCGGTCAACCGCCAGGGCAAAGACGCCTGTCCCGATTCGGCAATACCGGTGTATCACGAAAGGGATAAAAGCTTATGACTCGCACCGTTCGATCACGACATTATACCGCCGCGGTAGTGGGCCTTTTGGGCACGGGCATGGCCGGGCCGCTCTACGCCGGCGACAACCTTATCGAGGCACTGAAGGGAGGGAAGGTAGACCTGTACCTGCGCTACCGCTTTGAATTCGTCGAGGACGGTCAACCGCGCATTACCGGGACGCCCCCGATGCTCACGACCATTCCGCTGCAAGACGCCCACGCCTCGACGCTACGCACGGCGCTTGGCTACAGCAGCGGGCTGTTCTATGACTTCGGGGCCTATGTGCAGATCGAGGACGTGCGGGTGATCGGCGATGACGCCTATAACAACGGAGGCGAGAACGGCGTCCTCGATCACGCCACGGTGGTCGATCCCGAGGGCACGGAGGTCAATCAGGCCAATCTACGCTATGCAGGTCTTCCTTACACTACACTGAAGCTCGGGCGTCAGGAGATCGAACATCGCCAAGCGCCACTGCATCGCTACATCGGCAATATCCTGTGGCGGCAAAATTGGCAGAGCTTCGATGGATTCCGGGCGCTAAACGAATATCTGCCGGCAACGGTTATCGACTATGCCTACGTGTGGAACACCAATCGCATCTTCGGGGAGGACAACGAGATCCCCGACCGCAGTGACTTTCGCATGGACAGTCACTTCATCAACGTTCAGTACAGCGGGTTCCCGTACGGGAAATTCGAACCGTATACCTATTTGCTGGACTTCGAAAGCACAACGTCGGAGGGATTTTCGACAGCTACCTTCGGCCTGCGTTTTCAAGGGGCGTATGAGCTCATCAGCTACCCCATTTCCATCCTCTACACCGGCGAGCTCGCCCATCAAATGGACTATGCCGAAAACCCAGCCGATATCGATGTCAACTATTACCTGGGCGAGCTCGGCGCCACCCATACGTTCATCGATAGTCCTATCGAGTCGGTTACCGTGAAAGGGAGCTACGAGGTGTTGGAAGGTGATGGCGGCGAACTGGTGAGCGGTTGTTGCGGCGGACGCGTCGCCCGAGCCTTCCAGACTCCGCTCGGCACCAACCACGCGTTCCAGGGTTGGGCCGACCGCTTCCTGATCACCCCGGCAGACGGCATCGAGGACCTGTTTGTCACCTTGCAGATCAAAGTCTGGGGCGCGAATTTCATGGCCATGTGGCACGACTTTTCGGCGAATGACGCCGATTACGATTACGGTACCGAATGGGACCTCTTGCTGGAGAGGCCCATCGCCAACAATTTTTTGGTCGGGATCAAATACGCCTATTACGACGCCTCGGGCGATGCGCTCAATAAGGCGCGTAACAGCATCGCGGGACAGGCCTTCGATCTCGAAAAGGCCTGGGCCTATGTTCAGTTTAAGTTTTAGGGCGCTGCGACACGACGCTGCGTGGCGCTAGAGCGCCCGGCGACGCAAGCCTGCCCGCCGAATTCTGGTCGCAGCGGCTTTTTTTTTACACCGGAGAAGCCATTCCATGAAAAACAACGCAGCGGACCAATCCCAAGGTAACGTCACAACGCAGGAAACACAGCCCACTTCGGCACAAGCATGCGAAATCAACCGCCGTCAATTCTTAACCGCGACCGCCAAAGGCTTGGGTGCCGCGGCCCTACTATCATCCGGACTGCCAAAATGTTGGATCGGCGGGGCTTATGCCGATGAGGGGCCGGAAACGTCGAATATAAAGTTTGGGATGATCGCGCTTACGGACTGCTCTCCAATTGTCATCGCTCACGAGAAAGGCTTCTTCAGAAAGTACGGTATCAACTCCACGGTCAGTAAAGGCGCCAACTGGGCAGCCATTCGCGACTCGCTTTCCAACGGTGACATTCAGGCGACTCACATGTTGATCGGTATGCCCATCGCTTCCACCATGGGGCTTTTGGGTTCACCCAAAAAACCCATGATCGCCCCTTGGATGCTGAATCGCAACGGCCAGTCCATCACCTTGAAAGCCGACTTGAAAGGCAAAGTGGCGGCCGATCCCAAAGCCCTTAAACCGCTGGTTGAGGAGGCGAAGAAAGCAGGCAAACCGATGAACTTCGCCATGACCTTTCCGCCCGGGACGCACGCCATGTGGATGCGCTTTTACCTCGGCGCGGGCGGCATCAACCCGGATAAGGATGTCGCCCTCATCACCATTCCGCCCCCGCAGATGATAGCCAACATGAACGTGGGCAAGATGGATGGTTACTGTGTGGGGGAGCCGTGGAACGCGCGCGCCGTCGCCGAAGGGATCGGGTTTACTTCGGTCAACACGCAGGATATATGGAAGGACCATCCGGAAAAGGTGTGCGCCTTCGCGGCGGAATTTGCAGATCAGAATCCAAGGACCGTGAAGGCGGTTCTGAAAGCCTTGCACGAGGCCAGCGTGTGGTTGGACAAAATGGAACACCGCCCCGAGCAGTCCGAGATCGTCTCCAAAGCCACCTACATTAATTGTCCGCCGGAGATCATCCTGGGCCGCTTGCAGGGGCATTACGATTTCGGCGACGGCCGCAAAACGGAAGACCCCAACTACATGATCTTCAGCGATCGCAACTGTAACTACCCACAACCCAAATACGCCAAGTGGTTCCTGAGCCAGTACCGCCGCTGGGGAATGGTCGAGGGTGCGCCCGATTACGAAGGGATTGCCAAGGAGGTGATGCGAACGGACCTTTATGAAGAGGCGATGAAAGAGATCGGGTACAAGCACGGCGGGCTTAACAATGATCCGGAAACCTTGTTTGACGGAAGGACCTTCGATCCGGCCAAAAGCGAAGAGTACGCCACCTCGTTCGAGGTCCATAGTATGAAAGGATAATGGGCCGTAGAACTACCTCGTAGGCAGTGTGTAAACCGGGCAAGCAGCAGTTGTGCATCGAGGCATCGCTATGAGCAATAACCGATTTAACATTGATTGGCTGGTCCTGCCCATGCTAGGGGCATTGAGCGTAATTGGGATATGGACGCTGTGGAGCTCGCTGCCGGATACGAACCTGCCTTCCCCCCTAAAAACCTGGGAGGTAAGCAAACCCTACATCGTGGAGCCTTTCGAAAAACGCGGCGAGCTGGACCAGGGCATTCTCAGGTTCACGTGGTATTCGCTGGTGCTGGTCGCCAAGGGCTACGCGCTGGCGATTCTGATTGGCACGCCGCTGGGTTTACTGCTTGGGCTTTCTAAGATGTTTGCAAAGAGCTTCGATCCCATTATCCAGATCTTGCGTCCCGTGTCACCCCTGGCATGGTTGCCGTTGGGTCTTGTGCTGTTCGAGAAATCGGAACCCGCCGCGCTCTTTACCATCGCCGTGTGCGCCATGTGGCCCACGGTCTTGAACACGGCGGTGGGCGTACGCTCGGTCCCGCAGGACTATATCAATGTGGCGCGGGTCCTGAAGCTGTCTCGAGTCAAGACCCTCTTCAAGGTATTGATCCCGGCCACCATGCCCTACATGTTTACCGGCTTCCGGCTCAGCCTCGGTATCGCCTGGCTGGTCATAGTCGCGGCGGAGATGCTGACCGGCGTTCCCGGTGTCGGCGGGTTCCTCTGGCAGGAATATAACAGCCTGATCTACGAGCACATCATCTTGTGCATCGTGACCATCGGTCTCGTCGGCTTCATTCTCAACCGGCTCATGAGCCTGGTCGAAGCTCGATTTAAATCGATTTGATATTGGCATTATGGCTTTCCTGGAACTAAAACACGTCTCCAAAGGTTACCGTTCCAACGGCGCCCTGACGCCGGTGTTGCGCGACATCAACTTGAGCATCGAAGAAGGGGAATTTGTCGCCATCGTGGGTTACTCCGGTTCCGGCAAGACCACGCTCATCTCATTGATCGTGGGGTTGATCCGGCCGGACACCGGCAGTATCACTTTGGATGGCGCGGAAATAACGGGACCGAGCCCCGAGCGCGG
This sequence comes from Pseudomonadota bacterium, assembly GCA_030860485.1. Taxonomy (NCBI): domain Bacteria; kingdom Pseudomonadati; phylum Pseudomonadota; species Pseudomonadota bacterium. Next base: position 4,529 of record JALZID010000054.1, read on the forward strand.
GATAGTCTTTCAAAATTATTCGCTGCTGCCGTGGCTGACCACTTACGAAAATGTGTACCTGGCAGTGGACCAGGTGTTTCGGAACTGGTCGGCCGCCCAGAAACGGGCTCACGCGGAGAAGTACATCGAGATGGTCAATCTGTTGCCGGCCTGGGAAAAACGCCCGGCTGAGCTGTCTGGAGGGATGCGCCAACGGGTGTCGGTCGCGCGCGCATTGGCCGCTGACCCACGGATCTTGTTGCTCGATGAGCCCCTCAGCGCCCTAGACGCGCTGACTCGGGCGACGCTCCAGGGTGAGATCGCCAGGATCTGGGACCAGGATAAGAAAACCATGGTGCTCATCACCAACGACGTGGATGAAGGCATCCTGCTCGCAGACCGCATCATTCCATTGACCCATGGCCCCGATGCGACGCTGGGGCCCGCCGTGCCGGTCGAGATCCCTAGGCCGCGCGACCGTAAAGCCATAAATCACGACCCGCATTTCAAACACACTCGGCACCAGGTGATGGACTTTCTCCTCGGTGTTGGCGTAAGGCACCGCAAGACCGTCACCCGCAAGCTGCATCTGCCCGACATCGAACCCGAAGATTTATCCTACGGTAAACCCTCACCCTTCTCTTTGTTCCGCCGCGGGCCCCTGCGCAGCAGGGAATTCAAGAAAGAGCGCGTGGAGATCGAGACCTAAGCGGTTGGCTAACAAGAATTAAACGCTAACTCCTATGAGCGCATACCTGACTATCTCTCGTCTCACGAAGATCTACGCTACGCCAAAAGGTCCGGCGGTTATCGTTAGAGATTTCGATCTTGAGGTGAATAAAGGCGAATTCGTTTGCCTCATCGGGCATTCCGGCTGCGGCAAGACCACGGTGCTTTCCATGCTGGCCGGGCTCAACGAAGTCACGAGCGGCGTCATGGTGCTGGCCGGTAAAGAGATTAAGGGACCAGGACCCGATCGCGGCATGGTGTTTCAATCGCCGTGTTTGTTGCCGTGGCTGACGGCCTTAGAAAATGTGATGCTAGGTGTGGATCAGGTCTATTACACCGCCAGCCGGCAAGAGCGGCATGATCTCGCCGAGTATTATCTGAGCCTGGTCGGTCTGGCCGAAGCAATGCGTAAACGGCCGACGGAGCTCTCCCAAGGTATGCGCCAGCGCGTCGGGATCGCGCGTGCGTTCGCTTTATCGCCCAAGATGCTGCTGCTCGATGAACCCTTCGGGACGCTCGATTCGTTGACGCGCTTTGAATTGCAAAAAGTGCTGTTGGACCTGTGGGGTCGCGATCAGAGGACCGCCTTTATGGTGACCCACGACGTCGACGAAGCGATCTATCTGGCCGATCGCGTGGTCATGATGACCAATGGGCCCGACGCCGAGGTAGGCGACATATTAGACGTGCATTTTCCCCGTCCGCGCGACCGAAAAGAGATCATGGAGCATCCTGATTATTATCGACTTCGAGAATATCTGATCATCTTCCTAGAGGAGCGTGCCGAAAAAAAACGCGGGGTCGCACCCGATGCAGCACCGCATGTTGATGAAAAGATAGTTGATCTAGCACCCACTCGGTACAAAGGCCGCAACGGTTCAATCTCTATCGTGCATGGCGATCCCAAGCGGGCGGGAAGCAATCGATGAGGTCAATCGATGAGTACGCCCGACTTGGATGGAGGATAACTTCGATTCCGGATGAGACGCCGGGTACGACCCGAGCGCGCTCGAAGGCTTGAGGGATCCCGCGTGGCCATCCTGACCGACCGTGGTCGGGTCCTCGCCCAACCCCCGTCGTCTTGAGCGGTTCGTGATCCAGGATGTGGCAGTGCATCACGAATGTGCCGAGGGAATCGGTGTAGCGGGTAAAGGATAGGATATTCAATGCGGCTTCGCAAGCGTGGTGCCTTCGCGAGCGCGACACAGACGACCGGGGCAGGGCTAGAGCTCTGAAGGCATGTTGTACCCCTCCTACGACTACGAAAGAGGCCGGGTGCGAAGCACCTACTCGACGACGATGTCGTCGAGTCCTCGCGCGCGATCCCCCGTAAGGCTTCGTCCACCACGGCTGCCGGCGCCAGCTTGGGCTATGTATAGTCTATACTCATGAGAGGAGGATGGTATAGTCGTAACCAATGAACCGGGGGAAGCCAACATGTCAGGCATTCTAAAAGGAAAGGTTGCTTTAATCACTGGTGTCAGCCGGTCTGGGCAGGTCGGCGAAGCAGTGGCTCAGGCTATGGCCGAGCAGGCCGCTGCCTTGGGCATCGTGGCGCGGACCCAGACGAACGTCGAGACGAGGACGGAGGAACTGCGGGGAAGCGGCACGCGTGTGATGCGTGTAATACGCGTGCTTCCTTTGAGCGCGGATCTTACCGATGAATCCCAAGTGACGCAGGTAGTTGATCGGATGATGGATGAATATGGGAGGATCGACACCCTGGTCAACCTAGCAGGCGGTCTCACTCGCTACAAACCTGCGGTAGAACATGCCTTGGAGGATTGGCAGCATGAGATGGGAACCAATTTACTCACTACCTTTTTGTGCTCGCGCGCGGTGTTTCCTCGTATGAGGGACAGTGGCGGTGGATCCATCATCAACTTTGCGCGGGCAGGACTTCCCCAGGCCAATATGGTGGCCTATAACTGCGCCAAGGCAGGTATAGAGGCCCTTACGCGCACCTTGGCGTTGGAAGGAAGAGATGCAGCCATTCGGGTTAACGCGGTCGCCCCCGGACTCGTGGACACCGAAGCCAACATCGCCGCCATGAAGCCTAAAGATCTCAAGCGCTGGGCCAAACGTCAGGACATTGCTCAAGTGGCAGTATTCTTAGCATCCGATGCCTCGGCAGGAATTACCGGTCAAGTGATCCCGGTGACAGGCTGGGGGATCTAGCCTCATGATAACCGTCTCCCAGAGGGACTTCCAAATTTGCTGAAGTCGGTCTGTATGGCATTGGCGGCACGAGCGGTACGGCCGATGCGGTGAATATAGTCCTCCGGGGCATTCGTCATATCGAAATTGACGACGTGCGATAGGCCCTCGACGTCGATCCCGCGGGCGGCGACATTCGGTCGCCACCAGCACACGCACTTTGCGTTGCTTGAACCGTGTCAGGGCCGTGGTGCGCGCGCCCGATGCGGCGTATCGCGGGCAGGAAGCCCATGTCGAGCATACGGTCCGCCTCATCGAGGATCAGGACCTTGACACCCGAAAGTCTGACCGTGCGCCGCTCCACGTGATCGAGCAGCCGTCCGGGGGCGGCGATGAGGATGTCGATACCGCGGCGCAGGGCCCTGACCTGTTCATACATGCCGACGCCGCCGTAAGCGGCCTCCGAGCGCAGCGGCATGTGCCGGCCATAGTCGCTGGAAGCTCTGGGCAACTTGGGCGGCGAGCTCGCGGGCCTACGTAAATCGGGTGGTTCGAATCCTGGTTCGCGCCGGCCTCAGCTCCACTCGCCCGCGCGGCACGCGCGGTCCAGGTAGCGAAATTCCCAGGAAGCGAAGAACGCCGTGATGGCGTGAGCCGCGAGACGTTTGTGTGAGGGGAAATAGGCGTCGTGCCTGTCGAGGGCCGGACATCGAGACCCGCGGCCTGAAACCTCAAGGCACGGACCGGACCATGCCGCAACAGGTGTCTTACTATACTGGTAGTTCCGAGGCACGCTCCGGATCTACCCGTGGACCGAATGCCCGATGAAGGTCAACCACAAAACTCCAAAGCCATTTGTTTGGACCAAAAAGGTCGAAGACATCCTGGACAAGATCAGCCATTGTAAAGCCATCAGTGAGCATGCTTCCCCTGTTGCCTTGACCGGCGGTGTGGATGCCGGTGGACAGAACATTTACGTAGCCCACCTCGCACGGCGTTTGGCCGCGTTAGGCTACGAAGTCGACGTGTTCACGCGGCGCGACGACGACAGGGCGCCGGAAGTCCTCAACCGGAAGTCCTCAAATGGAGCTATGGAGTCCGCGTGATCCACGCCCCGGCCGGTCCCGCCGCATTCGTACGCAAGGAAAATCTGTTGCCATGTCCCCGGCCTTTTTGTTACCCATTCTCCGACCGTTCACATAGGGGTGAATGCAAGACCTGCCCCCATTCGTCATCATTCAGCTTATTGTAATTTATGTAGCTCTACCCACATATTTTCATATTCTACTTTGTCTTCAATAGGCTTGCTGCTCGATCTAAACTCTTTATATATTTGATTTAAACATTTAATTAACCACGGATCAGTAGTATGAAAAATCGTTGATTCAGTGCCAGTTTTCATAAATGGGGTTAGCACAAAAGTAGCATCTGTATCGTCATAAATCGCAAAACGAATCCATGGCAATTTAGAATAGTATCCTAGTGATGATGTTTCCTTATAGTTGCTGAATATCTCCCTGTAATAATTATAATTTCCCCTGATTTCATCCTTATCCAATTTTTCAGCATGATACGGATCTTCTTGTTCAATGCCCTCTTTTTGCGATAATTCAAGCATTTTGAAAGCATCGCTTAAAGGATTAAAGGATTAACGACTAGCAATTCCACTCTGCCAGTTTTCATTGCCCTTTTGAAATTTGGTTGTATTATCTGCTCTCTCAGCCACGATGCACCGTGTACGGTGACTATACGAATAGAATGTTTGGCGGAATTTAAAAGGTCAGCATTTTTCTTATTGGCTTCTTCTCTGCTTTTGAATGCAATAGTTTGATTTTCCGATTTTTTCCCAAACACATAAGCAGCCAAATCATTGGAAATAGGAGCATTTTCTAACACTAATGATGCAGGACTGTAAAAATAAATAATCACAAAAACACCAATTGCTCCACCAGCACGAATGTAATTTTACTTTGAAAAGCTCAGATTAAGGTTAATTACCCCTGGAATTATTGCGGCTATGCCTGCCGAAAATAACGCTAGTACAATTCTAAATACGGTGTATTGAAATATGGTAGGCATTGGAAAAACAATAGCGATGACTAACTCGACGATAATAAAGGCAATGCTAAAACCAAAGAGGAAGTAAAGCTCTAGTTTGCTTTGGTCCTGAAATTCGTTATTCGTAGTCATACTTTACTTTTCCTTAACTGTGATAAAGCCCTAACTCAGGTCGCGGGTAGGGATGCCGGTCACCCGGCACCCTCCGCACAGATCCCGGCGTGCGGAATTACCGCACCGGGCTCCTGCCTCAGGTAGTAACGCACAGGCGTTGTGCAAGGCTCTTTCACCCTGTGCGCCGCCTGTCGTACCCGGTCAAGTGCCTGTTGCAGGGTATCCCCGCACTGCGTCCGGTCCCTGTTACACCCTCCCAGGTTCCCCTTGGGCAGCCCCCTTCCCTCCACAACCTCCGCCATTTCATCATGCCCCAGACCGAGGACCTTAGGCTCACCCTTGTCGCCGGCGTTTCCACCCGCGTGCCCGTGTAGGGCTCACCATAGCCACCCATCCTGTCCATGCCTCCATTTTGTTCGGTTGCTTTTCAGGTACTATGAGACTGTCCGACTCGCCACCATCGTGCATCACGGCCGTACCCTTTTGGGTTCTCCGTGCGGACCTTGGGCAGCAATAGCCCAAGGCCAACGGCGGCGTCTCCCTGGTCCCGTACAAGATGTTTCCGTGCATGCCAGGGGTCTCCGACCCCGCCGGCCTGTCTACGCCTCGCCCTACCGGCGCAAACCGTGTTGCGTGCTAGGAGCGCGTCGGCACCCAGCAAGTACTTTGATTTCGGGGCTCAATACCCTCCCTGCACGCTCCCCTGTCAACGCTTCGCCGCAGCCGTCACCGACTACAACGCATGACTCGGGGCCAGTGTGGTTGGCCAAACCTTCACTGTCGGAGACTTTCACTCCTTCACACCTTGCCGGTTTGTCCCGGCACACCCTAACGCCAAAGCTAACCGGCGCGCCACTTTATGGCGCGCCCGAGTTGAGCGACTGGTTAGCCTTCACACCGCCAAGGATACGAAATGCACCTTCGCTTGTGCAGTGACTTTTCGCACAAACATTCTGTGACATATTCACAATCTGTCCCGACAGAATACCGCGCAGGGTCCATGCCATCTTCACGGAAGGCTTTCGGGACCAACAACCAATGGCAGAAGGGCCATACCGTGCCCGAACAACCACGACGTGTCATACGCGGACAAGCCTCCTGTGTCAACATAACGTGAGCACCTTTTTCTTTATGAGTTTACTGTAGAAAGGTGAAGACCATGAACCAGGACATACAACCGTTGTTCGAAGTCGGTGCAATGAAGGTCGCGGCCGGCAATACGCCCGATCCCGAAGTGGCCGCGCTGGCCCAAGCGGCGGCAGTTCTCTGCGGCGTACAAGCGCCGCCTCGTGCGCGAGGCCAACGCCTGCCAAGTGCCGGGGAGGTGGGTGCGCTATTGCGCCGCGAAGGGTTGTACTGGACTTCCCCCCGTTCCGCGGACGATTTACGGCTTGGGATTCAAGCCGTGCATTGCGGTGGTTGCGGGTTCGGTGTTGAACATATCCTCCTCTCGTAGTTGACGGGTGACAAGTAGGCGATGGAC
>JALZID010000055.1 GCA_030860485.1 Pseudomonadota bacterium
AGGCGAGCGCCGCGGTAGCGGTCGCGATCTGGGTGACGGCCATGGCCATGCCGGCATTGCCGTCCGCCGCCACCGCGCTGCCGGCGTTGAAGCCGAACCACCCGACCCACAGCATGGAGGCCCCGACCACAGTCAAGGTGAGGTTGTGCGGCGGCATGGCCGTGGTCGGAAAGCCCTTGCGCTTTCCGAGGACGAGGGCGGCCACGATCCCGGCGATCCCGGCGTTGATGTGGACCACGGTGCCGCCGGCGAAGTCGAGCACGCCCCAGTCCCACATCAGCGCGCCGTCCCCGCTCCAGACCATATGCGCGATCGGGGCATAGACCAGGAGCAGCCATAGCCCCATGAACCACAACAATGCCGAGAACTTCATACGCTCGGCGAAGGCCCCGACGATCAGCGCCGGGGTGATGATCGCGAACGTCATCTGGAAGGTCATGAACACGGTCTCGGGGACCGTGAGCGTCAGGCTGTCGCGCCCGACCCCCTCCAGAAAGGCCTTGTTGAGGCCTCCGATGAAGGAGAAGAGATTGACCACGTCTTTCTCCATGCCGGTGGTATCGAAGGCCAGGCTGTAGCCCGCCACCATCCACAACACCGTGACCAACGAGGTGATCGCGAAGCATTGCATAAGCACCGACAGCACATTCTTGGCCCGCACCATGCCGGCGTAGAAAAGCGAGAGTCCGGGCACGGTCATGAACAACACCAATGCCGTCGCGGTCAGCATCCAGGCCGTGTCTCCGGAGTTCAGGGTAGGACCCGAAGGTTCTTCTGCGACCGCGGTCTCTTCGACCAGCACTTCTTCGACAACGGGTGTTTCCGCTTCGGGCTCCGGCGTTGTCACCTGGTCCTCCGGCGGGGCCTCCTGCGCCGTGGCGGGGACCATCCACGCGGCCCCGAAAAGCGCGAACAGCAAGATGCCCGCCCTCCCCATTTGCCCCAAGGGGCGCACTAGCGTCTTCATTAGCTTTGTTTCCTCCCTACATGCGATCAATCGCTCGCAAGCGCCCTCAGAGCGCATCAGCGCCGGTCTCGCCGGTGCGGATCCGCACTACCTGGGCCAGCTCATAGACGAAGATCTTCCCGTCCCCGATCTTGCCGGTGCTGGTGGCCTTGATGATGGCCTCGACGACCGGCTCGACCTGGTCGTCCGTGACCGCGACCTCGACCTTGACCTTGGGCAAGAAGTCCACCACGTATTCGGCGCCCCGGTAGAGCTCCGTGTGCCCCTTCTGCCGTCCAAAGCCCTTGACCTCCGTGACGGTGATGCCTTGCACCCCCACGTCCGACAAGGCCTCTCGGGCATCGTCGAGCTTGAAGGGTTTAATGATTGCCGTAACCAGTTTCATAGATCTACCTCGTGCTGAGACTCCTGTGCCGCCCATAAACCGCCGGATGGCGGGCCGAACGAATCGGCCTCGCCGTCCCCTGTTTTTCGAGACTCATGACGCCGGCCGCACGGAATGGATTGGTACGGAGCATTCTACGAGTCCCGGATCGAGTCGTAATTGAAAACTCTGGCAGAACTTACGTTATTCCAAGCAACCAGGCCCGATTTAGAAGGTGATGACGAAATCGGTCGCAAACAACAATTGCTCTTCATCGGTGCCGCCGTCAAAGGGCTCTGACGTACCCGGTGGGGCGGATAAATCTGCCCAATCATACCGGACTTCAGGACGGACGACGAGCCAGGTATACGGCTTCCAGTTCAATCCGGCTGTGATCGCATAGTAGCTTGCGCCGGTGCCGAACCCGGGGCCAGCACGATTCCCGAATCCAACGGGGGCAACCTGAAAGCCTTCATCGTCGTGGAACCACTCGCCGCGTAGCCCGGCACGCAACGAATCATTCACATCATAGAATAAGTAGGAGTTTATACCGTACCAGCGGGCTTCTCCGGTTCCGCGTGAATCCGAATCCTTCACGGCCCCATTATCGTGCTGCAATACCCAGGTGAGATGTTCCACTAATTGGTGGCTAATCACAATACTATAAAGTGAGCGATTTTCACCAGTCAACTTGTCGTCACCGGAAATGCCCGTAATGGTCGCGGAAGTAGCGCCGCTATCGCTGGTCCATGTCAATCCCCCTAGACCGCTAAAGCGTTCCGAATTCACGTCCCAATTGTCCCAACCATTTACCGCGCCTGCCGTGAGCGTGAAATTTCCGGTTAGAGGATAGCTAAATAACACGCCTGTATGGGTAAAAGGTTCCCCATACTGCATCGTATAGGCATGCGTATAGAAGAAATTACCGGTTGCGGGTACGACCTCGTAACCGATCGGCGTATAGAAGTGCCCTATCTTGGCGCTAAGCCCATTTCCTACCGGCATAAACATCTCAAGATATAGCTGAGGTGCGGCGAAATCAAAGAATCTCGGCCCTCCGTCAAATGGATCTTGAACGACTTGGTCGTCGAGACCGGTAGCTTGGGTAAACCGTGGATCGCTGCCGATCATAAGATCAGCCCTAAAGCCAAAGTCAAACTGGTCACCTTCCTTGTTCGTTGCCCGCTCGAAGTATAGATTGAACTGATTGGGCATGATGGTATTGGCCCGATCGGCGAACGAGGTAAGACCGTTGAATTCATCATCGGGGATATCCGGATTATAGGTGACTCCAGCCGCGAACCAGGCTCCAACCGTAACCCCCAGTGACTTGAGCACGGGAACGCTATTAATATCGTATCCGAAGAGTGCACCGATCATCCCAGAGGGTTCCGTTGTCTCACTTCCCGCTGCTTCGACTGTGGCCTCGTCAGCCATCGCAAAGGGCATAGAAAATAATAGCGTACCTGATGAAATCAATACGCGGAGCAGTACCCCGCGCAGGGTGATCGCTACGTAATATGCGCTTTTCATCGCTCCTCTCCTCCCAGCCAAACGATTATCGAAAGTTATCGCAAACCCGCTCGTCCTTGGGCACGCCCGGACGTTAGGAACTGGTTCCTCTTTTCGCGAGGCGCACGCGGTGTCCGTCACCACGCCTATTTCGTGACGACTGCCGATTCTGTCTGTTACCCCTTCGCCCAGCTTCTCTTCAATGGCACGTCGAGCGCAGCCGCCGCTGCGCGTTGGATCCGCTGCCGCCGCAATGCCTGGTTCTCTCCGCGAGAGGCACACCGTCGCATCCATTGGGGTGCATGCGTCAGTGAAGTCCTGCGTTATTTTTCAGCACGTTCGGCATACCCCGTGCCATGAGCCAGCAACCAGCCGATTGTCTTTATATTCAACCCAATAGCTTGATAGCAGGATGTCACGGGACAACCCTCGCTCCCCGCCGGCGCACCAGTATGGCACACGCGCACGGCTATGGCACTACTAGCGGACGCGCTCTCTCGCGAGCGCCCGACCGCCGATGTCGCGGCGGTAATGCATCCCCTCGAAGTGGACGCGCGACAGGCGCTCGTAAGCGCGCCGCTGTGCCTCGCCGACCGTGCCGCCGAGCGCACACACACAGGCGACCCGGCCACCCCCCGTGACCACCGCGCCGCCGTCGGCGACCGTCCCCGCATGGAAGATCCGCGTGTCCACATCGCCGAGGTCCCGAAGGCCCGTGATCACGTCGCCCTTGCGGTAGCTGCCGGGATAGCCCTGGGCGGCCAACACCACCCCGAGCGCGGGACGCGGATCCCAGTCCGGCATAAGTCCGGCCAGACGGCCGGCGAGCGCCGCTTCCAGAGGCTCGACCAGGTCCGAGCACAGGCGCATAAGCAGTACCTGGGCCTCGGGGTCCCCCAGGCGGCAGTTGAACTCGAGCACGCGCGGGCTCCCATCGGGTGCGATCATGAGCCCGGCGTACAGGAACCCCCGATACGGATGGCCTTCCTCCGCCATACCGCGCAACGCGGGGGTGATCACCTCTCGCATCACGCGCTCATGGACCGCGGGGCCGAGCACCGGGGCGGGGGAGTAGGCGCCCATGCCCCCGGTATTGGGGCCCAGATCGCTGTCCCCGAGCGCCTTGTGGTCCTGGGAGCTTTGCAGCGGCAGGGCCTCGCGGCCGTCGCAGAGCGCGATGAAGCTGGCCTCCTCTCCGCCGAGGAACGCCTCGACCACGATGCGCCGGCCGGCGGCACCGAAGGCCTCGCCGGACAGCATCGCCTCGGCCGCCGCGAGCGCCTCTCCTCGGGTATGCGCGATCACGACCCCTTTGCCGGCGCAAAGGCCATCGGCCTTCACGACCAGCGGGAGGTCGTGGCCGGCGATGTAGGCGCACGCCGCATCGAGATCGGAAAAGCCCTCCCCGGCGGCGGTCGGGATCGCATGCCGGCGCATGAAGCCCTTGGCGTAGGACTTCGACCCCTCGAGGGCCGCCCCCGCGCGCCTCGGCCCGAGACACGGCAGGCCGGCCGCTTCGAAATCATCCGCGATCCCAGCGCAGAGCGGTCCCTCGGGGCCGACGACGGTGAGGTCTACCCGATTCGAAACCGCGAAGCGCAGCAGCCCCGTGAGGTCCTCGGACGCGATCGCGACGTTCTGCGCCTTGGGTTCGGCGACCGTCCCGGCATTGCCAGGCGCCACATAGACCTCGGAAACGCGCGGCGATTGCGCGAGCTTCCAGCACAGGGCGTGCTCGCGGCCGCCGCCGCCGACCACCAGGACCTTCAGCCCCTCAGTGATCAGAAGTTCAGTGGCGGAAATGACGGATCCCCGTCAGGACCATCGCCATCCCGTGCTCATCGGCGGCCGCGATGACCTCTCGGTCGCGCATCGAGCCACCCGGCTGGATGACGGCCGCTACCCCGACCTCCGCAGCGGCGTCGATGCCGTCGCGGAACGGGAAGAAGGCGTCCGAGGCCATGACCGAGCCCGCTATCCCAAGCCCCGCCTCGGCGGCCTTGGCGACACCGATCCGCGCGCTCTGGACGCGGCTCATCTGGCCGGCCCCGATGCCCACGGTGTGCCTGCCGTGGGCATAGACGATGGCGTTGGATTTGACGTACTTGACCACCCGGAAGGCGAACAGGAGATCGCAGACCTCGGCCTCGGTCGGGGCGCGCCGGGTCACGACCTCCAGGGCATCGCGGGAGGCGCCGGCCTCGTCCCGGTCCTGGACCAGGAGCCCGCCGCGGACGCGCTTGCAGTCGAAACCGCGGCTCGCAGGAGGTCCGGGGTAGCCGGTGGCGAGGACGCGCACGTCGGCCTTGCCGCGCAGCGTCGGGAGGGCGGCCGGTTCGACCTCGGGGGCCGCGATCACCTCGACGAACTGGCGTTCCAGGATAGCCGCCACCGTGGCCTCGTCGAGCGGCCTGTTCACGGCGATGACGCCCCCGAAGGCGGAGGTCGGATCGGCCTCATAGGCGCGCTCGTAAGCCTCTAAGGGGGTCGTCCCGAGCGCCACGCCACAGGGGTTCGCGTGCTTGACGATCACGCACACCGGGTCCGGGAAGGCGAAGGCGCAATCGAGGGCCGCGTCGGCATCGGCGATGTTGTTGTAGGACAGCGGCTTGCCCTGGAGCATGCGCGCCGCCGCCACGCTCCCTTCGGGGGGCGCCGGCTCAACATAGAAGGCCCCTTGCTGGTGGGGGTTCTCGCCATAGCGCAGGTCCTCGCGCTTCAGGAGATCCAGGCACAGTCGCGCCGGAAACCCTACGATGTCTTCGGTGTCGCCCGCCCGCCCCCCGAGATAGCGAGCGATCGCGGCGTCGTACTGGGCGGTATGACCGAAGGCCTTGCGCGCCAGCTCATAGCGTGTCTCCTCCGGCACCACCCCGCCGTTGGCCTCCATCTCCGCGATGAGGCGGGGGTAATCCCCGGGCTCCACCACGACGGTCACCGAGAGGTAATTCTTGGCGCCGGCGCGCAGCATGGCGGGACCGCCGACATCGATGTTCTCGATGGCCTCGGCGAGCCCGCAACCGGGTTGCGCGACGGTCGCTTCGAAGGGGTAGAGGTTGACGACCACGAGGTCGATGGGCGCGATCCCGTGCGCGGCCATGACCGCCTCATCGAGTCCACGCCGAGCCAGGATACCGCCGTGGACCTTGGGGTGCAGGGTCTTCACCCGTCCGCCCAGGATCTCCGGAGCATCGGTGTAGTCGGCGACCTCGAAAACGGGCAGGCCGTGGTCCCGGAGCAGCCGCGCCGTCCCGCCGGTCGACAGGATCTCGATGTGGCGCCCCGCCAGATAAGCCGCGAGAGCGATGAGCCCGGTCTTGTCCGATGCGCTCAGGAGCGCGCGTTGGATGGGCGCCATGGGTGTCCGAAAGTTAGCAGAGTTCGTACTTTTTCAAACGCTTACGCAATGTCCCCCGGTTAACCCCGAGGAGCTCGGCGGTCTTGGTGAGGTTGCCGCGGGTGCGGGCCAGCGCGACCTCGAAGAGGGCGCGCTCGACCTCGGACAACACCAGATCGTAGAGCGGTGCCGGCGTGAAGCCATCGAGCTCCGAGAAATAGATATCCAGGGAGCACTTGACGCACTGACGTAACGGGCCGCGCCGGCGCTCCTCGCGCAACGCCTCTACGTTAGCGCCCGGTTCGCGGGCGGTGCTATCCACGGTGGTGATCCACGGGACGGAGTCGATCCTCGGGAAGGATTGGTTTTGTTCAGCCACCGCCCCACGCGGTGGCGCAGCGGAGGCGCGCCTGGCCCGGGGCACTCCCCAAGCGAGCGGATGATAGCCCGAATGACTGCGCCGTGAAAGCTTTGTGACGGGGGCCCTGCCGGCGAGCGCCAAGTGCGTACCCAGGCTACAAAAACCGGAGCTCGAAGCTGGCCGGAGGCCGCTTCGGGCCGACCAGTTCCAGGACCACATGGAGCGGCTGCCCGGCGGGCATGAGGGCATCGGCGTCCAAAGCCCGGGCCAGATATTCGCGTGGCTCGAAGCGCCGCCCGGCCACGACCGCACCTTCCGTGTCGTAGAGCGCCAGCTCCAGAATCGGATAGGGTTGGGCGAACGCCGCCTGATTGACCAGGATGGCGTTGACGAGCAGCGCGTCCCGATAGCGCGGGTGCTCGCGCAGATCGCGCTCCATGATGCGGACGGCCCCGGGGTCGCGCGGCCCCGGTAACTGGCAGCCGGCAAAGGCACACGCCGCGGCGACGGGTTCCTGTAGCTCTGGGTAGGCCCTGAGCAACTCGGCGCCGCGAAACCAGGCGAGCTGCGCGAACAGGCAGAGCGTCATCAGGACCGTGAGCGCGACCCACCCGGCCCGGGCGAGTGGGCGCGGGCGCTCGCTCGCCACGAGCATGGCATGCGCGGTGAGCGCCAGGGTCGCGACGGGTCCCGTCCCGGTATTCGGATCGCCTCCCGCTCGCCCGAGGACCGCCGCCGACCGCGTGGCCGAAACGGTTTCGGCCGAAAACGCTTCGGTCGGATTCCGGTCCATCTCGTCCGAGAGATCTATTCCGGTGGCCTCTAGCGGATCAGGCCGTGGTTCGACCACCCCCGCGGAGAGGATGGGCCGGGCGGAGTCTTCGAGCGCTTCGACGGCGTCGAAGACCCCGAAACAGACGCCGCAGCGTACCAGCCCGCGCGCGGCCCTGAGGTCGGCGGGCGCGACCCGGAACACCGTGGCACAGTCTGGGCAGCGGGCCAGCATGGTTGCGCGAACGGACTAGTGGAGTGTCCCTTAAATAACTTGACAGATTCTCTGGCAATTGCTATGCTTACGGTCATGCAGAACACGAGGCTGTCGATCGAGTTGAAACGGCTGAACGGACGCAGCTCGAAAAGTGGGAGTCCTCACATGGGACCCCGAGGGAAAAACAAGAAGGGATAATCTGTAAAGTTATTCAAGGGACACTACACTAG
>JALZID010000056.1 GCA_030860485.1 Pseudomonadota bacterium
CCTGGGGGATGACCCGCACCTCGGCCCCGGTGGTGGTGAAGGTCACCCGCCCATCGCCCACCGCATAGCTCAGCCGCCGGTTCACCCGGTACGTCCCACCCGACACCTCCACCCACGGCAACATGCGCAGCAACCACCGCGAGGTGATCTCCTGCATCTGCGGGACGGACTTGGTCGTCGTCGCCAGGTTCCGCGCCGCCGCCGTATCCAAACTCGTGTGCGGCCGCATCTGTGGCTGCCCAGGCTCACCATCCAAATTCGGCTCAACAGGCTCTGCCATAACCCTCCAGTTGCATAAATATCCACGCGGATCGTCACGAAAGGGCGTAGAAGTCAGGGTTGCAGAGAGTTTGTAGCGTTGCGCTGGACATCACCAGCGGTGATGTCCAGCCTTTAAGCAAAATACCTGATCTCATGATCAGAAAAGGCTAGGAAGCGGTCTGCACTTCGCGGTATGATGTGTTTCCGCAAACAACCGCATACCCGAAGGAGACCGCTTCCCATGAAGTATAGCAAAGCCGAAGTCCACTGCAAGACCCATGGCCTGCCCGCCCTGCGTTTTGAAGACAGCCAACTGACCTCGTTCTCGGGCCTCGTCCTCCTCCAAGCGCTGTTCGCTCATCTGGGGCTCAAGGAAAGGCTGCGCCGCTGCTTTGGCCATCTCACCGTCAGCCCGATCTTCGGACATACGACCCTGGTACTGTGTTTGGTGCTGCACCTCATGCTGGGATACCGGCGGTTGGGCGATATGCGCTACTATTCGGATGACCCCTTGGTCCTGCGGACGCTCGGCCTGCGCCGTCTGCCGGATGTCGCCACGCTCTCTCGGGGATTGGCGAGGGCGGACGCAGAGAGTGTGAAGCGCCTGCAGGGACTCGTGCGGGAGGGGGTCGTGACACGGCTTGTGGTCCTTGGGCTCGCGCGCGTGACGCTCGACTTCGATGGCTCGGTGATCGGCACAGGCAAAGGGGCCGAGGGCACGGCAGTAGGGTTTAACCGCAAGAAGAAGGGGCAGCGCAGCTATTATCCTCTCTTCTGCACGGTCGCCCAGACCGGTCAGGTGCTCGACGTGCTGCATCGTTCCGGCAACGTCCATGATTCCCATGGGGCCAAGGACTTCATTCTCGCCTGTATCGCTGTCGTGCGGGCAGCCCTGCCCGGGGTCTCTATCGAGATCCGCATGGACAGCGCCTTTTCAGTGATGAGATCGTCAGCAGCCTCGACGGCGCGGGCGTGGAGTATACGGTGAGCGTTCCCTTCGAGCGCTTTACTGATCTCAAAGCGCGTATCGAGGCACGGCGCTTCTGGTGGCCGGGCGCAGCACAGTGGGACTACTTCGAGGCCAAATGGAAACCCAAGGCCTGGAAGACGCCCCACCGCTTCCTCTTCCTTCGGACTCGCGTCAAACAACAACACCAAGAGCCTATCCAGCTCGACCTCTTCGTCCCGCATGACTACGGCTATGAGTTCAAGGTCATCCTGACCAACAAGCGCTTGGGTGCCCGCAAGACGCTCGTCTTCCACAACGGCCGGGGCAGCCAGGAGGGGATCTTCGCCGAGCTCAAATCCGACAACGCGCTCGGCTATGTCCCCACCCGCACCTGGGTTGGGAATCAGATCTACTTGCTTTCGGTGCTCCTCGCCCATAACCTCGGTCGCGAGCTACAGATGATTGCGCATCCTCCCTCGCGCGCGACCCTGGAGAAACGCCCGGCCTTCTGGGCCTTCGAACGCCTGGACACGTTTCGCCGCAGGATCATCCAACGCGCCGGCCGCCTCATTCGACCTCAGGGGCAACTCACCCTCAGTATGTCCGCCAATCCGGCGGTCCAAGAGGAGTTGTTGCATTACCTCGACGCACTGCAAGCCGCCTGAGTTCCTCAGCCAAGCGAAATTTATGCAACGTTAGGGTTTACATAACGCCGACCTTTTACGTGAGCCTCGAACGGTTCGTCCAACGGCTGCGCATGCACGCCTCCGGCCGTTCATCGATTCACCGGCGTGCGACTACCCTAAACCCGCCGCAAGGGGAATTGCAAGAAACCAAGGAACGACGCAAGAGTGGTTTGTAGAGCCCGGACGTTTGGCTCCGGGCGAAACGGTCCTGTGCGCCGTGCGCCTCGCGGGGAGACTTGCTCGCGACGATTTCTTCACAAGCTCCGAGCGCGGTGGTTTATTTGGCGGCGATACTAAATCTACTCGCCGCCACCTTGCGGCCGTAAACGCAATGGATGCCTCGGCCGCAAGCGGCTTAAGCCGAGCTTCGATGCGGATAAATCAACAAAACCGTCCCCGGAAGTAACACCTTTCGTTGGTTTATCCGATTCCATCGCAGGAGCTGGAGGACGCTGACGCGGTATTGATGCGCGATTAGCGACAGCGAGTCTCCCGCCCGGATCGTGTGACGCAGGCCCGCGCGCCGCAGCTTCACGGCAAGAACGGCGGGTAGGAAGTTAGGCGCGCTGGCCACCGCGAGAGGGGGTCTCACCGAGCGGGCGATCTTGCGCTTCAAGATATCCGCGTTTTTCACCGGCAATGCTAATCGATGCGGTCCTGTCGGGCCGGTCGTGTCCTTGATCACGCCCGGATTCAGCCGCCGCAATTCGGCCACGCTCATTTGCGCCAGCGCCGCCGCCCGGGCGAGACGGATGGGCGCGCCGATTTCGACTTCGGAAACGTAAGGTTTATTCGCGATTGGTTTGAGGCTGACGTTATACACCGCGGGCGCGGCGACGATGCTCGACATCGCTAAGAGCTTAGGCACGAACTTTTTCGTTTCCGCCGGCAAGTCGAGCGCCCAATAACTCGTCGAGCGGCCCGCGCGGCGATTGCGGTGGATGGCCGTCTGAACGGTTTTTTCTCCACAGTTGTACGCCGCTAATGCATGCAGCCAGTCCCCCTTGAAGAGGTCATGGAGGTTCTCAAGATAGTCAAGCGCCGCGCTGGTGGAAGCGAGGACATCGCGCCGTCCGTCGTACCACGCGCTCTGTCTAAGACCAAAGCGCTTTCCCGTTCCCGGAATCAGCTGCCAGATGCCTGAGGCGTGGCTGGGCGAATACGCTTCTGGACGATAGGCGCTCTCAATGATCGGTAACAGCACGATTTCGGTCGGCATAGCGCGCCGTTCCACTTCTACAACGATGTGATGCAGGTAAGGACGTGCCCGCTCGGCCAACTGGTCGAGGTAGGGCTGCCGCAGCCCCGGCCAAGACTCTTTCGATGGCGGGGCCGGTTGGACTAGCGTGAATCCCCCCCGGATCCGTTCCCAAAGATCATCGTACGGTTCGTGGGAGAGGGGCGCTTGCGCAAGGCGTGCACTAAGGCGAGCGCGTAATTCGTCGAGGTGCCCCGAGCGGTAGGCCGAATCGAATACGCCGGGGTTCGCGGTACGCGGTGGGAGAGACTGCGCCTGGTCCTCTACCTGCGGCACCGCTAGACAGCCGCAGAGGAAGAGGGGGGTGCAACTTATTATTATTGAACGATGGTTGCCCCGTCGCATTTGCAAGGATGCTAGGCAGGCCAAACAGGGGTGTCAACCCTTCAAGCGGTTGCTAAATTTATAGAAAAATGCGATGAATAAGCTATAACAGTATGATTTTGCAAAACATGTATTTACTCACTGGGCGACCAGCGAGATTTATTAGCAGTCCTAATAAATGTCTTTCCACTGGCGCAAAGCCGCGAATATCTCAGTATCGG
>JALZID010000057.1:0-5000 GCA_030860485.1 Pseudomonadota bacterium
CCACAAGCGGCTGCGTGGTCTCGTCAACAAGGCGTTCACCCCGAAGATGGTCCAACGCATGGCGGACGACATCGAGCGGACCGTCGCCGTGCTCCTCGATGATCTGGATGGCCGTGACGTCGTCGACTTGGTGGAGCAGTACGCCGTACCCCTTCCCCTGTCGGTGATCGCCGAGATGCTCGGGGTCAGTGACGCCGACCGCGACCAGTTCCACATCTGGATGAAGCGGTTCTCCGCGGGTGCCGTCGCGGGCCCGATCCAGCTCATCCGTGCGCTTCCGAACGGGCAGCGGATGATGCGGCTGTTCGAGCGGCTCGCCGAGCAGCGTCGGGCCGAGCCCGATGATCGGCTCATATCAGCCCTGGTGCGGGCCAAGGAAGAAGGCGACCACCTCAACGATCAGGAGGTCCTCGCGATGATCTTCCTGCTGTTGCTCGCTGGTCACGAGAGCACCGCGAACCTCATCGGCAGTGCCACGCTCGCGCTCCTCGACAACCCTGAGCAGTTGATGCGTCTGCGAGAGAACCCGAAGCTGATCGACACCGCCGTCGAGGAGCTCCTCCGCTACACCACTCCGACGCCGTGCGGCGCGGCCCGGATCGCGTTGGAGGATGTCGAGGTCGCAGGCGTGACCCTCCCGAAGGGGAGCAACGTGCTCGGGATGATCATCTCCGCCAATCGTGACGAAGGCGTGTTCGACCACCCGGACGTGCTCGACCTCGGTCGCGACCCGAACCGTCACATCACGTTCGGGTTCGGGGCGCACTACTGCCTCGGCAGCGAGCTGGCGCGCCTCGAAGGCAGGACGGCGCTCGCCGCGTTGGTGCAGCGGTTCGAGCACATCGAGCTGGCCGTCGCCCGCTCGGAGCTGCGGTACAAGCCGACGCACCCGCTGCGCGGGTTGCGCAGCCTGCCGCTCAGGTTGCGGTGATCGCAGTGGGGGAGGCAAGCGAACAGCTCGACTACCCGATCAGGGACGAGGACATCGAGCGCACTGGCTGTAGCTGCCACCGCACGTCCGAGCCCGGTGCCACGCCGAGACGATCGCAAGAGACGCGCAGGCCGCCGCACAGTGGCGTAGCGCTCTCAATGCGGCAGCCCCGGCGGCAGGCGCCCGCCCATGGCGCGCATGAGCTTCTGGAGACCGCCTTTCTTCGAGGCGCGTTTCATGGTCTTCTGGATCTGGGTGAATTGCTTGAGCAGGCGGTTGACGTCCTGGACCTCGGTGCCGGAGCCCGCGGAGATGCGGCGCTTGCGCGAGGCCTTGATGAGGTCGGGGAAACGGCGCTCGCCGGGGGTCATCGAATCGATGATCGCCTCGAGCCGGATCAATTCTTTGTCGTCCATCCGGTCCTGCACGGGCTTCGGCAGATCGGATACGCCCGGCAGCTTGCTCATGAGCCCGCCGATGCCGCCCATCCCGCGCATCTGTTTGAGCTGGACACGGAAGTCCTCCAGATCGAAGCCCTGGCCTTTTTTCAGGCGCTCCGCCAGCTTCTCGGCCTCCTGGCGATCGACGCGGCGCTCCACCTCCTCGATGAGCCCCAGGACATCGCCCATGCCGAGGATGCGGGTCGCGATGCGATCGGGATAGAAGGGCTCGAGCGCGCCGGTCTTCTCGCCCATGCCCACGAACTTGATGGGCTGGCCGGTAATGAAACGCACCGAGAGCGCCGCGCCCCCGCGCGCATCGCCGTCGGCCTTGGTCAGGATCACGCCGGTCAGAGGCAGGGCCTCGTGGAAGGCACGGGCGGTCGTGGCGGCATCCTGGCCGCTCATGCTGTCCACTACGAACAGGGTCTCGATCGGATTCAGGACCGCATGGAGGCGCTTGACCTCGTCCATCATCTCGCTGTCGATGTGCAGACGCCCGGCGGTGTCCACGAGGAAGACGTCGTAGAATCCCTTGCGCGCCTGCCCGAGCGCCGCCTCCGCGATCGCCACCGCGCCGTCTTTCGGATCGGCCGGGAAGCAGTCCACGCCGATCTCGCGCGCCAAGACGGCGAGCTGGTCGATGGCCGCCGGGCGGTGGACATCGCAGGAGGCGAGAAACACTGACTTCTTGTCCTCTGCTTTGAGGCGGCGCGCGAGCTTGGCAACGGTCGTGGTCTTGCCCGAGCCCTGGAGCCCGGCCACCATCACCACATTGGGCGGCGCCTGGTGGAGGCTCAATTCCTCGCAGCGCTCGCCCATGAGCGTGGTCAGCTCGTCGCGCACGATGCGGATGAGGGCCTGCCCAGGGGTCAGGCTCTGCAGCACCTCCTGCCCGACCGCCCGCGCCCGAATGTGCTCGATGAAACCGCGCACCACCGGCAGGGCCACATCGGCCTCCAGGAACGCCAGGCGCAGCTCGCGCAGGGTCGCCTGGATGTTTTCTTCGCTCAGGCGCCCCTGCCCGCGCAGATCGCGGACGATGCGCGCAAGGCGTCCCGTGAGATTATCGAACATGGATCAGGATTACCGTCTGGGGGATTACCCTGGGGGGGATTGCTCCGGCGAATGGACTTGCGAGCCCCGCTCGTCTTTTCCGAGCGCGGCCTTTGTGTCATCATGCCGGCCCCTTCACGCGAGCGTTCATGAACACCCTGGCGATCGGCCTGACCGCGATCATACTCTATGTCGTGGCGGCGGCGCGGCTCTGCTTGGAGATCCTGCGCCGTACCCGCGGGGAGCCGCCGGGCAACCCGGCGGAACGCCTGCTCGGGTTCCTCGCCCTCCCCTTTCACGGCTTCATTCTCTACCAGGGCATCGTCACCGCCAGCGGGTTCAACCTCGGCGTCTTCAATGCGGCGTCGCTGGTGGCCTTCGTCATGGCCGCGATCATCCTCATCGCCACCTGGCGGCGGCCGCTCGAAAACCTCGCCGTCGTGCTCCTGCCACTCGCGGCGCTATGCATTGGCATGGAGCTCATCTTTCCCACCCGGTATGCCCTTTCGGCATCGGCACCCGCCGGTCTGCAGGGCCATATCCTGCTCTCCATCCTCGCCTACAGCTTGTTGATGCTGGCGGCGCTGGAGGCCGGGGTGCTGGCCGTCGAGGACCACCTCCTGCGCGCCCGCCGCCCGCTGCGCGCGGTGCAGGTGTTGCCCCCGCTCCAGACGCTCGAGGGCCTCATGTTCCAGCTCATCGGGGCCGGGTTCTTCCTCTTGAGCCTGGGCCTCATGAGCGGGATGATGTTCCTGAACGACATCTTCGCCCAGCACCTGGTGCACAAGACGGTGCTGTCGCTCGTCGCCTGGCTGGTGTTCGCCGTGTTGCTATTTGGCCGCTGGCGCTACGGCTGGCGCGGACGCACGGCCATCCGCTGCACGCTCGGCGGGTTCGCCTCCCTTATGCTCGCCTACTTCGGCAGCAAAGTCGTCCTGGAGCTGATCCTCCACCGCGTCTAGAACCCGCCGACCTCGTCGCCCGGCCCATTCGCGTCCCTAGCCGGGTTCGTCCCTCAATCCCTGGTACGCGGCCTCCTCCACCGCGTGCAAGGGTTTGCAGCCCTGCGCGATTCCAGTACCATGCGCCGGATCCTAAAGGGGCCCACCGCCCCTTTTTCATAACTCCTTGAAACACCAAAAGGGGACATCCATGTCGTTCGCTCTGACCGTTCGTGACATCGCCACCAATGTGCAGACAGAGGCCGTGGGCCACCTGAACCGAGAGGTCCTGATCTTCGTGGGCGGCGGCCTCGCCGCCGTGGTGGTCCTGGGGCTCATTATCGGATCCATGGCGCTCGCCTTCGCGCTGGTGTGCGGGGTCCTGGCCGTGGCGTATGGCGCCTTATCGGTGCGCTGGGTGCTCGACCATCCCGAGGGCAACGAGCGCATGCGCGAGATCGCCGCCGCGATCCAGCAGGGCGCCTCCGCCTATCTGAATCGCCAGTACACGACCATCGCCAAAGTCGGTGGGGCCTTGTTCCTGCTCATCGGGATGACCCTCGACTGGAAGACCGCCTTCGGATTCCTGGTGGGTGCCGTCCTCTCCGGCGCGACCGGCTACATCGGCATGAACATCTCGGTACGCGCCAACCTGCGCACCGCCGAGGCCGCCAGGCACGGGCTCAACGCGGCGTTGACCTTGGCCTTCCGCGGCGGGGCGATCACGGGCCTTTTGGTGGTGGGTTTGGGGCTTCTGGGCGTCGCCGGCTACTACGGGATCCTCGCGGCGCTGACCCCGGACGGGGCCACGGTCGAGCTGGCGCCGCTCGTGGGCCTGGGCTTCGGGGGCTCGCTCATCTCGATCTTCGCGCGTCTGGGCGGAGGGATCTTCACCAAGGGCGCGGATGTCGGCGCGGACCTCGTCGGCAAGGTCGAGGCCGGGATCCCGGAGGACGATCCGCGCAACCCGGCGGTCATCGCCGATAACGTCGGGGACAATGTCGGCGACTGCGCCGGCATGGCCGCGGATCTGTTCGAGACCTATGCGGTCACGGTGATCGCGACCATGCTGCTCGGCGGACTCTTGGTCAAGAGCGCGGTCACGAGTGCCGTGCTCTACCCGCTGGTCTTGGGCGGGGTGTCGATCATCGCCTCGGTCATCGGCACCTTCTTCGTCAAGATCACCGGCGAGGGCAAGATCATGGACGCCCTGTATCGCGGCCTCATCGTCGCGGGCGGCCTCGCGGCCGTCGCCTACCTACCGGTCACGGTGTTCATGATGTGGGGGGTCGAGGAGTACGGCGTGGTGCAGGTGTACCTCTCGGCGCTCGTAGGTCTCGCGCTCACGGCGGGTCTCGTCTACGTCACGGAGTACTACACCGGCACCCAATATCCGCCGGTGCGCCACATCGCCGAGGCCTCGACCACCGGCCATGCCACCAACATCATCGCCGGCCTCGGCGTCTCTATGAGGGCCACGGCGTATCCGGTCCTTTTGGTCTGCGCCAGCATCTTCCTGGCGTATGAGCTCAGCGGGCTCTACGGGATCGCCATCGCCGCGACCAGCATGCTGTCCATGACCGGGATCATCGTGGCCCTCGATGCCTACGGCCCCATCACCGACAATGCCGG